>NZ_JBHIOP010000091.1:0-2813 GCF_042195625.1 Bartonella sp. AP9QHHD
CCATCTGGAGCGTCACATTATTATGCAAGTAATTTTTATGAATTTCTCTGTAAAAGAATTAAAGAGCACGCAGGGGAAGATTTGTGAAAACCTATACCTTAGATGATGTTGCAGTATTAATTGATAAAGTGAATAAATATGATGATGAGATTATCAATTTGGGTACTGCAGAAAATGCAGTTGATGATCTACTGATTGAAAAGGCGGAGAAAGCTCTCGGTTTACAATTTACATCTTCTTATAAGAGTTTTTTAAAAAATTATAAAGGAGGAGAAATTGGAGGTTATGAAATCTGTAGCGTTTATAGGGATTGTGGAATAGGTATTGCTGCTGGTGATATTGTTTACCAAAACTTACTCGATAGAAAACATGGTTTTGCGACACCAGAACAGCTCGTTGTGAGTTATGATCTTGATGAAACCTTTTACTTTGATTATACGCAGTTTCGGGATGGTGAATGCCCACTCTATCTCAAGTATACATCTGAAGATTCTGAATATTACGCAAGTAATTTTTATGAATTTCTCTGCAAAAGAATTAAAGTACACGTGGGAGCTGAGATACCTGAAGGTGACCAACCGATTGAAAAGATTGAGCACACTCCCACTCCGCAACCTATCCCTTTTTACAAGAGCTTTTGGAAAAAACTATGGAAGAGGTGAAATTGATAGAGGAAATATATAGTCTTTCTAGAGAGCCTAAGTATTATACAAGTAATTTTTATGTAAAAGAATTACAGATCATGCTGGGGGAATGATGATGCAAACTAAAGATGTCACAGAGATTTTAAAAAGACTGGGCTGGGAGCCTTATCGTGATAACGTGGGGGATACTTTTGCGCATTATCATCTTCCCGATCGCATTGTCGGTATTGGCTATGGTGTAAAAAATTATGGAGAGAGTGGCAAAGAGTTTTTGCTTTCGGCTGATCTCACCACCGCTGCTTATTGTCTTGCTCGGGAATATTCTAGAGGTGAAAAATCACAGCATAAATATGGAGATGTGCTGTTTTACGCGAAGGAGGATTTTAATGTTAAAGCTCCGGATCTTTCCTAAAGCCATATCACAACCGCTTTAAACAAAGTGATTGCATGGGCGCAAGCACAGGATATTGAAAAAGAGTTGTGCGAGGAAGCTACTAATCATTCTGCCGTTGCACAAGCATTACTTGGTGATATGGAGGCTTTAAGGAGTGATAGATCTACCCCAAAACTATCTGTGCCAGAATTTGCTGATTATAAAACAATGACATCGGATGATCGCCTGCTTTTTTTTGCACAGGCCTATAAAAATGGGGAATTAGACGATATTCTAACGCGCAAGAAGCCAAAACAGCGCTCGATAAGTCTCACAGCAGCAATGCGCGTTCTTAAAACACAAGGGTGGTTTTCAACGGAACCTGGAAAAATGTGGTTGATTTTGCCCGACCGCTTTATTCAATTTGATTTTGGTTTTATACGTCTTCATGATAATTACAATGTCCGTATTGAAGCTGAAATATCTAATGAAATGATTTCTGTCGCTTGCAATTGTATTCACTATAGTAAGGAATATTGGTGTGTTTCTCCTAAAAATATTTATAATTCTTTTAATACGATTGGGGGGGGGTTTTTAGTGGTTTTGGTAAAGGCATTGATATTTGTGTAGAGACATTAGATGAGCAAGAGCTTATCAAAATCTCTGAGCGGATAATACAGTGGGCACGTGCCCAAGATTTACAAGCATCAATAGAAAGCAAAACACGTGTTCAAAAGTATAGCTACAATATACGTATAGTCTGGCATTTGGCTTGTTTAGCATTGACAGGTCAAATTGATGTTCTGAAATCTTATCAAAATTTTTTAGAAGCCGGTAAGATTTCTGAGATTTTGGATGACCGTGAAGTAGAGAGATATATTAACCATGCCGTTCAATTTGCTGAAGAATATCTGAAAATCCTTAATGAGCGAAAAGCTATAGATGATCGTCTTAGTTTACAAGATTTGTCTTTTCTTAATACAGTTTCTGAAGACTTAAAAAGGATGGACTGGACAGTCTATCGTGATAAAAATTACAATTGCAATGCTTATTTTATAACGAAAGATCGTATCATTAATATAGTGTACGACCTTGATAAAAAAGGAGAGACACCATTTGTTACCTTCAAGGTTTCTCTTTCAACACTTGGTTTTTCTACAGCTTATCGATCTATTTTCATCAATACTCCCCAATATACCGTTCTTAAAGAATCAGAAGAAGTTTATGCAGTTTCTAGTACTGAATTGGATGAAGGCAAGCTGAAACAGATCAGTGCGGATATTTTGTGCTGGGCTGATCGACAAAATGTGAATCAAATCATCTATGATTATGCGGCTTTGTCCCCAGACAGTGAATATGATTTTGCGAAGTTGCACCTTATTGCACTTATTCTTATTGGGGATGTTGAAAAACTCAAATTTTATAAGGAAAGTTTGAAGGATAAAAACTTTTCAGCTTTGATAAGGGAAAACATAGCACATATTATTGATAACGTCCTTGCTCTTGCACGCCGTTATCGGACTGGTTTTCCTAAAAACGCTCCGATTTTAAGCTTGGATCCGCAAACAGCATCTGTTGCTTCTAAAACAACTTCTGTTGAAGTGGCAGAGGAAGTGGATGAAGCGGATGACACTGATGATCGTCTCACTATGGAAAGTGCTCATGCACTTTTAAAAAGTCTAGGCTGGTCAACCGAGAAAATCAATGAGAATGACCATATGGCAAGCTATCAATTGGCTGATCGTGAAGTAGACATTCTTTATAACGACGAAATTGCCAAAGATTACCCACAATTT
>NZ_JBHIOP010000092.1:0-1439 GCF_042195625.1 Bartonella sp. AP9QHHD
AGAAATTTTATTAAAGGCTACTTATCCACAGCCTATGACATGAGGTAAAATCAGCAAAATAGTGAATTTTGCTGTTCGTTTTATGGAAAAAAGACAAATTTGATATGTGCTTTTAAGATATCAGAATGTATGTTTTGATAGGCTTTTATTGCTTGCTTTGTAAGAAAGATAAAAAGCATATACCCCCCCTATACCCCCAAAACCCCTACAAAACCTATGCTATAAGTTGAATTTACAGGTTGTAATGTTGATATAGATTGTTTTTTGAAAAGTTGATAAAAATTAACATATTGAAATATAATGACTTTTATTTTGATTTTTAAAATATATAAAGAGGGGAATAAAAAGCACCTCCAAAACCCCCAAAACCTCCAAAACCAATAGATGGGAAATGTTTTGAAGGTTTCATTTTATGAATACATAAGTTATATGTTTTATTGGAATTTAAAATTCATTCATTGAAATGTTTTATGACTTTTCACTAAGGGGTGCCATTCATAACGTATGGTAGGTCGACCGCCTTGGGAGTTATTCTCTCCAGAGATTTCACGAATATAGTTACAACGACATAAAAGCTCTAAAGCTTGCTTAACGGTTTGATTGTCTGTTAAACATTTCCAATCACGTTTATAAACATCCCGTGCAGTAAAAACATTAGGTAAATAATCACAGCGCTTGACAAGCAAGTTTGCACTTTCTGTTGCTAATGTATCATGCGCCGCATAAAGACGTTTGGCATGACTTAACAGATATTTTTCCCAATACAAGGCTCTCTCAAGAGCATTTCTATTGATTTCAAAACGACCCCCTTCGGTCAATTCAAAAATCAACGCAAGTGTTGGTATGGTTTTATCCATTTTCAAAAGATACGATTGTAAATTTGTAGAGAAATGACCACTATTTATTTTTTTCTGAAAATTTTCCCACCATACACGAAACATTTCTTGAGCTTCAGCAGAAAAGCGTATGGTAATAGGGTGTTTTGGTGAGCCTAACGGTTTATCATAAAGAGAACGAAAGACCCCTTGATAGCTTTCCCATACCTTTTGATTGGGAGGTCTATCCGTCCATAACCGCTTTTTTCGTTCGTCGGGCCATACAATCATTTGAAATCGTTGCATGAAACCATCATCATTTATTCCATGGCACATGGCTTGAATAATGGGAATAATGCGTGAGGGTTGAATGCCCCCAATAATGGAAATGGTTGCATTGGGAATATGAATGGTTCCACGTTCAATACGGTCATAGGTGTATGACGTATTGCCATTAAAAGCTGTTAGATAAAAGGCACGGTCTGTTTGGTATTCCTTTCTTTCCATATTAGCTAAAAACCCAGCCAATTCATCTCGTACCATCAAGAGACCACGGGGGTTTTCTTTTAACAATTCCCCAAGCTTTTCGACGGTCACATCGTTGACAATAAGACGTCGTTTATT
>NZ_JBHIOP010000093.1:0-130027 GCF_042195625.1 Bartonella sp. AP9QHHD
GCTGGTAATGGCAAAATCACCCCCTACTTCCATTTCTACACGCTCTCCAGAAACCACGGCGCCTGCCAATGTGGTGTTTGCACCACTCGTTGTGTGAACTGTGCCGGTGCCAATAATATGGCTGTTCTTCTGGTGAACCTCCTCACTGGAACCCTTGCCTTTACCAAAAGAAGCATTCCCCATCCACCCTGTACCACCGGTACCATAACTATACCCAACATTCATTGAAGCGCTTTGCGTGTGGTTTTCTGTGCTCTGCGTGTTTTGCGCACTTTCAAAGATGATATCTTTACCTGCTCCCATGGTGATATTCCCGCTCTGTTCATCATTGCTTTGTATCGGGTTTGTACCAGCAATAATATCGGCTCCAACACCATGGATGCTACCTTTGTGGGCTTGCATATTAACAGCGCGTCCTGCTTCTATTGTACCTGTTACCGCGGTAGAGGTCTGAACAGAGGCTTCTGCCTTCTCTGTCTTAAAGCCCACGGTTACGCTAGCAGAAACATCAGCAATATCACGAATAGACTGTTTGTTTCCACCTTTCATCCCATTATAAAGACCTTTGCCTTTGCTATAGAGATCATAGCCTTTTAGACCAGCAATAAGACCATTGCCGATTTTGTGTTTTGTATCCCCATGACCAAAACGTTTGACTGCATCCCTTACATCTTGTACAGCACCAAGAATGCCCACATTGACAGAGCCTGTCACACCAGCAAAAGACTTTTCATGTGTCTCTTTGCCGTTAGAGGTATCATAGCTTTCTGATAGGGTGATATTATTGCCGGCATCAATGTTGACATCACGATCCGCCGAAACAATGGCTGCTTGTAAATTCACATCATTGTCAGCAGTAATCTGCACATCTTGGCGTGCCGTGATGTGTGATTGTGTGGAAGTGGTTTCCCATTGATCGCCCGTATCTTTGGCGCTTGCAATCCCAATACCTACAGAAGCTCCACTTTTGCTCTTTCCAAACTGAATGCCAAAACCTGTGCGTTCTTCTACAGAGTTTGACTTATGGCTATTATGACCAACAAGCACATTCACATCATGCGCTGCCGAAAGGTTAATATTCTCACCTGCAAGATCAGAGCCAACAATTGTCACATCTTTTTTCTTGGCAGTGATGGTGATATTGCCATCCGCATTGAGAGAAGAGCCTTGATGCTCAAAGCTCTCTTCATTTTCTGTCTTTCCCTCACTCCCGTATATCGACACAAAGCCCTTACCTGATCCCACACCAAAACCTGTTTCATGCTCCTCTGAATGGCTTTTATGATGATCTGTCATGCCATCAATCGTCACACTTTCTCCGCTCACATTGATATCTTGACCGGAAAGAAGATGAGAAGCAGAAATCTTGGCTTCTCCTTGTGCGTCTAACACGATGTTTCCCGTCGCCCCAAGGATAGAGGAAACCGTTGTGGTATGCGATTGAGATGTATCGGACGATTTCTCATGCAAAAAGCCACTTGATGACGATTGTGCTTGCTGATCCAAGTGTTCTTGGGCGCCTTTGATAGTAATCTTTCCCCCAGAGTGAATGGTAATATCCGCTTGTTTCTGTTCTCCTGGTGCTTTCTCTCCTGACGTTTCCTCTGCCTTACCGGCTACGAGCGTCGAGGCGACAACTTCCGTGTTGTTTCCAGATTCAATGGCAACGCCTTTTTCTCCTGCTATACTTGAACCTACCACTTGGGTAGCTCCAAAAGTTTCATGATAGGATGAGCTTCCCCCAAAAAAACCGCCATCTGTGTAGCTAGATATCTCACGGTGTGAACTATCCTCTGCATTGGTGATCAGGACATCGTTGCTGGCTTTCAGCCCTACCTTGCCCTCAGCCGCAACGGAACTGCCTGTGATGCTAAGGTCATGCGGTTTCCCATCCTGCCCTGCAACAACAGTGGTATCACCCCCAGATTTTATCGAAGAACCCCGAGAAATAGACTCTTGCCTATCAACACTAAAGTCGCTGCTCTGAAAATGATAATCTCTTTCATCGTTTCTCACCCCTATTGTTATCTCCCCTTGTGCGCCAAGAGCAACATTGTCCTTCGCATCTATATCGGAAGCAGCAATATGGATATCTTGACCCGAGATGACAGTGGTATCTTTTCCAGAACTTAAATGAGAGCCATTGTGCAAGGCGACATGGGAGGTTTCACTCCCGCGATGATTGTCCATGCTGTTGCGTGTAGCATCAATCGAAACATTTTCTTTTGCTTGTAAGTAAAGATCATCATGCGCTTGAACATCAGAGCCTAAAATATTCAAATCTTTTCCAGAGAGAAGTGTCGTCGAGCCTCCAGAGTTTAACACAGATTTATGGTGCATAATGGAGTCACTATACTGTTTATGGTGATGCGTTGCAGCTGAGCCTATCGTCAAGTTGCCTTCTTCTGTAGCCATGGCAAGATCACCTCCGGTGCTGATCCCCACCCCTGAGGCGGTAATATCTTGTTTAGCAATCACCGTTGCATTACCCCCAGCAGAAAGCGCCTCGGTGTTTAATACGGTCTCCACGCCGTCAACCGTTGTGCGCCCTGCGNCTCTTTGTGATACGACATCTCATAATGTAAGCTATCCTCTGCATTATTGATCAGGACATCGTTGCTGGCTTTCAGCCCTACCTTGCCATCAGCCGCAATGGAACTGCCTGTGATGCTAAGATCATGCGGTTTGCCATCCTGCCCTGCAATGACCGTGGTGTCACCTCCCGATTTTATCGAAGAGCCAACGGCATGAGAGGCTTGCATATCCACTTTCGTGTTTTTGGTGCGAAGATGATACTCCATTTCATCGTTTCTTACCCCTATCGCTATCTCCCCTTGGGCGCCAAGAGCAACATTGCCCTTGGCATCTATATCGGAAGCAGCCATATGGATATCTTGACCAGATAGCACAGTCATATCCTGTAATCGAACCTTCATTTGCCGTGTTGTTGAGTTGATTGACCACCAGATTTAAACTGCCACCCGCGTGGATAAAGGAGGGCAATGCTTTGGCACCCTACATCATTCGTGCTTTTGTCCAACTCTCTTTTTAAGGATGGATAGGACGCTTGGATGGTCGCTTTTGTAAAGCTTTTTTTGTTTGTTGACGTTTTCTTTCATTCTCAAAATGCGCTATCATGGCCCGTTCCTTCTTGCTCGTATTGCTGAGACCAAAAGTGTCATTATCCATAAATTGCTGATATCCAGCTATCATGAGATCGGTTAGGAACGAGTCACTTTTCGGAGGTTGTGTAAAATAAATCCCCCTTGAATCCTGCAATTTATACCGGAAGCCTGCTTTTTTCATGCATTCATACACTGAGACAAATTCATTGACATACGAATTCATATTACTGGAAGAAGCATAAACCGGTTTCCAGCCACATTTTGATAAGGATTGTTGGATCATCGCTTTATCGACACCTGGCTTTTCCCATAATGCTAAAGTTGATGGAGGAGGTTGGTTAATACATCCAGCGATACTTAACAGAGCCATGCAACTCAATAGTTTTAAGATTTTCTTCATTTTCCCCTCTTTCAGTGGATTTATTTGCGATAAGAAGGCCCGTAAGCCTGGTGATATTTTCTGTCACCACTGTTTAAACAGCGGTGAACAATATTGAGATAGTGGATTGAGAAAACAATCCCCCATTCCAAGCAAAAACAAGGATGGGGGTTGATTACCATCAGCAGCAAAATTAAGGCTGGCATTTACGACTGTTTTTATATTTTTTACAAAAAGGGCTGTTTAAGCGCTTCTTGACACTGGGCCTCGGGATCACAGCACCTGGACGACAAATCGGGAGATTTTCGGCTCTAAAAGTATAACACCATCCTCCCTCATGTTCATTTTCATAATGGAAACCTGATTGAACCATACAAGCATGAATTGTTGCCCATGCATTGTTACTCAGCTTTCTGCTTTCTGGATCGGTATAATAAGGAGTTGGCATTCCACATTCTAACAAGGCTTTTCCTACCTCTGTAAAATCTGCTCCTGGTTTCTTCCACGCTGCCACCTCTCCTAGAGGAGGTTTGTTAAATTGACATCCGGCTATACTGAACAAAGTTACAGCGCTTAATAATTTTAAGGTTTGTTTCATTTTTTCCTCCATGATCTAATTCAAGGTTTTTGTTCTAGATGAGATGTGCCATAATTATATCTACATTGTGGACTCGCATCTCCAAGACAAGTATGGGAGCTTATGGGATTCATGATCACTCTCCACCATTCTTTCCACCAGTTACTACCGGCAGGGAGTGTCCCGTAAGTATAGTCATTGCCGCCAATAACTCTGCTTACAAAGTCAAATCTATGCCCATCAAAACCAACAGTGGTTTGTTTGCCATCACTCACATAACCTAACAGACCGGATGCAACTAAAACATTAAAGGCTGGTCCATAGAAATNATAAACATCCATGCCCTTGACCTGTTGGCGCACATAAATCACCATCGGGGCTTCTAGGGACGCCAATTGTTCTTCACTCAAAGCCTCACCAAAAGGGAGATTGTGGGCTTTTGCATAATCTGCCCCACCATCTAGCAAAGTTTTGACTTGTTCAATGGCATCACTTCCAGGAATAAAGGAACCTTTGCCCAAACCTTGACCAACAAGATCACGCATTTGTTTCTCAATCAGCTGCTTTTCAAAATAGGCATCACCTAAGAAAAAAATCTCTCTGTCAGGATTATAACCAATTCTGTTCAAATAATAGGCTGAGCCATAAAACTTGCCGACATCAAGGAATTCTGCCCGCGTTTCATAAATGAAATTTTGATTGGGCAGCGTGCCCCCAACACCCCCCGATTGGGGCTTTGGTAAAGGGAGCCCCTCAGCAAGTTCCCCCGCATTATTGAGATCGACTTTTGGTGTAAAGAGAGCGCCAGCTCCAGGCAAACCACTTAAGGACTCCAGTGGATTGCCTCCAACGGTTTTTGCCTCAAAATGCGCATCCCCTGTAATCGAACCTTCCGCTGCCTCGTTGTGGAGTTGATCGACCACCAAATTCAAAATGCCACCCGCTTGAACAAGACCAGGAACAGTATCGAGAACTTCTGAATTGATATGGCGAAAACCATCATTATTTATTATATCTAAAGCAACATTTCGGCTTCCATCAGCGTTATAAGCATAACAATAAGCATCCGTATTAGCCTGACAACCCATATAGGTGTTTTTATAAGCTGTTGCACCTAAATTGGTCAGCACATTGGCGTGGATATCGGCGTTTCCCCCTGCTTCTATAATGCTATAATGGTTGTCAATGGTATCAGCGTTAATAATAAGATTGCCGTGAGACTGTATCATTCCTTGACGAGTAGGCGAAAATTCTTGCGTGACAGTTTTCTGTATCATGTGAGATAAATNGCCTGTGATGCTAAGGTCATGCGGTTTGCCATCCTGTCCTGCAATGACAGTGCTATCACCTCCCGATTTTATCGAAGAGCCAACCGCATGAGAGGCTTGCATATCCACTTTCGTGTTTTTGGTGCGAAGATGATACTCCATCTCATCGTTTCTTACCCCTATTGTTACCTCCCCTTGGGCGCCAAGAGCAACATTACCCTTGGCATCTATATCGGAAGCAGCAATATGGATATCGCCACCCGATAGAACAGTGGTCTCTTTTCCAGAACTTAAATGAGAGCCATTGTGCACCGCGACATGAGATGTTTGATCCCCGCGATGGCTATTGGCACTGTTGCGTGTGGCATCAATCGAAACATTCCTCTCAGCTTGCAAGAGGAGTTTATCCGTTGCTTGAACATCAGAGCCTAAAATATTCAAATCTTTTCCAGAGACATAAGTGGGCTTGATGTACTTTGAAAAATATTTATTTAAAAAAAATGTGTGAATACACAACAACAAGTGTATTCCGTTTAGGGCGTTCTGTTTTGCATGAGGAGTATGATCCCATTAAAAATGAAGAGATTAAGAGGAATAAAATAGAGAGATAATAAAATAAAGGCCCCGTTAAACGAGGCCTTAGTATTTTTTGTGCTGATAATTTCATTTTTACGAAATTAGAATTTGTAAGCGACACCTACACGGAAGTCATTGGTTTTGTAGTTGAATTCACGTGTATCGTTGGCGAATTTCTTTTTACCAAAATCGGAGTAACGGTATTCTGCACGTAAAAGAACGTTGTCGGTCATTGCAAAGTCAACACCGCCGCCAATAGTGAAACCAACCATTGTCTTCGTGTCATCAGCCCAAGTACCACCAGTCAAATCTACATTTTGCTTAACTGATGGGTTTTCAACCACACCAGCTTTCTGTTCAACTTTAACTCTCTCTCCTTTTCCTGTAACTGATTGAATACCCTGTACCTGCGCATAGGCAATACCACCAGCAACATAAGGCATAATGCGGTCAACAGCAGCAAAACCGATACGAACGCGTGTAGCACCAGACCATTTTTCTTTGTAACTGTGCTTTTCCGTTACCTTGTCGCCTTTTTCAAACTGTTGCTGACCTTTTAATTCAACCTTAGCTTTTTCAAGGGCAGCATTAAAATCTGCTGCATTTTTTTCAGTAAGAGTCAATTCACGGGCTGTTTTTGATTCTTCACGGTCTGCCCAAACTGCATCGGTTTCAACACCGAGAATGAGACCATTTCCAAGGTCTACGTTAGATCCGGCATAAATACCACCCATGAAACCAGAAGGACTAGGTGTGTTATCTTTTTTGAAAAGTTCTTTATCTTCTCCTGGAATAGTTACTTTAGTTTTACTCGAAAAGTTACCAACTTGACCACCAAGATAAAAGCCTGTCCAAGAAAACGAAGGGGCTGCTGCGATAACTGCTGGGGCTGTTTCACGAGGGATGATAATATCAGCAGCTTGTGCTGCAGAAGCTGAAATTAAAGCGGCAATAGAAGTTGCTATTAAAGATTTTGTATTCATAATTTTGCTCCTAAATTAACTATCAAACGACCTTACAAGATTACAGATAGAAAAGCTGTAGTAAAAATATCACAATCACACAAATAAACCCTAGAAAACAGCGGTTTTGTAAAAGTCAAGATCTCTTGAAAATTTAACTTTTTATTAATACTTTTTTATTCATAATTGCACTTTTGATGAAATTAGAACTTGTAAGCGATACTTACACGAAAGTCATTGGTTGTGTAGCCTAGTTTAAGATAATCCTTTTTACATTCCTTCTTACCAAAGTCTGAGTAACAGTATTCCGCACGAAGCAGAATTGATCTGTCATCGCGAAATCTATACCACCACCAAGGATAAAACCCTCCATCGTTTTTGTTTTATTAAATACTGTAGCAGAAACTCTTTACTTGGCTTACCCATTTGCCAACTTTTTTGTTCCTGAAACTTTACCAACACCTTGTATTTGCGCATAAGCAATACCATCGCAAGATAAGGCATAATACTGTCAGCGACAGAAAAACCAACACAAACCCGTGTTGCACCAGACCTTTTTTCTTTGAAACCAATGCGATACACTGCTGTGTCACCCTTTTGAAACTTTTTATTTTCATCCAATGTAACACCAGCAATGCAACACCAGCATCTTCAAATTCATCATTAAAATCATTAAATTCATCAACCACAAGAATCTTTGAGACCGTCTTCGTCTCTCCTCGGTCTGCCCAGACTGCATCGGTTTCAACACCTAGAATGAGAACATTTCCAAGATCTACGTTGGAACCTAAATAAATACCACCGATGAAACCGGAAGGCATAGGTAGTGCATCTTTATCTGAAGTTTTTTCTTTTGTCTCAAAATCAAATACATAAACTTTGACTTGAAAAGTTGCCAACTTAACTACCAAGATAAAAACCTGTCTAAGAAAACGAAAGAGCTGTGATAACTGTTGGAGCTGTTTTACGAGGAATGACAATATCAGCAGCTTGTGCCGCAGAAGCTGTAGTCATAGCGATAACAAAAGTTGTTACTAAAGATTTTATATTCGTAAACTTTGCTCCTCATTTATTTACGAGCACAGTATTATACGACTACAAAAAAACGCTGTAGTAAAATGATACAATCATAGGAAACGAAAGCTGACGCAAGATAAAGTCATTTCATAACTTCACGTTTCATAAGAAATTGTAAGTTACAAGTATGTGTAAATTATTGATTTTATGGCATAATTGTTATCTGTCATTTATAAAAATCTTTTTAAGAAAATCTAAATAATATCTTTTACTCCCCTAATAAATATAGGGTATGTGATAATATAACAACAGAAAATAATAGAGGCCCTGTCAAAGACAGAGCCTCTTGGAAGTTTATTTCGTTTTTTACGAAATTAGAATTTATATGCAACGCCAACACGGAAATCATTGACTCTGTATTGAAGTTCAGCTGTGTCTTTAAAGTATTTCTTTTTACCGTAGTCTGAGTAACGGTATTCTGCACGCAACAGAACATTGTCTGTCATTGCGAAGTCAACACCAGCACCAAGGGTGAAACCAACAAGGGTCTTTGTTTCATCATATACGTTACCAGAAGCAACCAATTTACCAGAATCAGCAGAAGGATTAGCAGAAGTATCAACAGCTTTTTTCACTTCAATTGCGGAAATTCCTTGTATTTGCGTATAAGCAACACCACCAGCGATATAAGGCATGATACGATCAGCAGCAAAACCAATGCGAACGCGTGTAGCACCAGACCACTTTTCTTTCAGAGTAACACTTTCGGTGTATGCATCTCCAGATACAACTCTTAGACCATCTTTCACTGGAATCTTAGCTTCTGTAAGGATTTTAGTAATATCTTCAGCAGTTTTATTTAATAATCCTCCAACCGTATGTTCACCGTAATTAACTGTATCTTTTTTACCAACAAAAGAGACATCTGTATCCAAGCCAAAGACTACACCACTGCCGAGATCAATATTGTAACCTGTGTATAGACCACCGATCATACCGGAAAACTTAAAATCGTTTGAAAAGTTGTCAGATTTCATTGAACGACCACCAATCTGAGCACCAAGATAAAAACCTGTCCAAGAATAGGCAGGGGCTGCTGAGATGACTGCTGGGGCTGTTTCACGAGGGATGACAACATCAGCAGCTTGTGCTGCAGAAGCTGCCGCTATAGCGATAACAGAAGTTGTTACTAAAGATTTTATATTCATAAACTTTGCTCCTAATTTATTTATGAGCACAGTGCTACAAGATTACAGAAAGAAAAGCTGTAGTAAAAATGATACAGTCACAGAAAATGGAGGGCACATCCCAGACAAAATCGCTTCATAGCTTGATTTTGTACGAGAAACCTAAAGATATATATATAAATAACTTATTGGTTTTTAAATGTAATTCTTGTTTATTGTCTATGATTTTTTTTAAGAAAATCTGAATAATATCTTTTCACATCCACAATAAATTATGTATTGTGTGATAATATGGCAACAGAAAATAACAGAGGCTCTGTCAAAGACAGAGCCTCTGTTATTTAACTTATCATCTGTTAAAATTTGTAAGCAACACCAACACGGAAATCATTGGTTTTGTAAGAAGTCTCATATTTATCATTTGAGAATTTCTTTTTCCCAAAATCTGAGTAACGATATTCCGCACGTACAATAATATTATTGGTCATTGCTAAATCAACACCAGCACCAAGCGTGTAACCAACAAGGGTCTTTGTTTCATCAGACAGAGTACCAGAAGCGATTACTTTGTCTGAATCTTTATCTGTTATTGAAATCAACGCACTATCTTGAAGCTGTGTATAAGCGATACCACCAGCCACATAAGGCATAATGCGTTCAGCTGCAAAACCAATACGCACGCGCGTTGCACCAGCCCACTTTTCTTTAAAAGTGAAACTGTGGGTTCGTTTAGCACCAGGTTTAAGCGCATCTTTACCAATATTAATTGCAGCGTCTTTTAATACCTTGTTAATATAATTGATGTGTTCTGGGGCAATGACATATGTTTTTCCTGTCTTCGTGTCATCTTTATTAGACCACATGATATCTGTATCAACACCTAGAATAAGGCCATTACCAAGATCAACGTTGGAACCTGCATAAAGACCACCCATGAAACCAGATAGTTTAGGCAAAAGGTCATCAGGCGCTGGAATCTTGTTTCCATTACTGAGAATATCCATTTTCGTTTTACCCGAAAAACCACCAATCTGGCCCCCAACATAAAAACCTGTCCAAGAAAAAGTTGGAGCAACAATAACGGGAGCAACAGGTGTTGGTCTTGGGGGAACAATAACATCTGCTGCTTGTGCTGCTGAAGCTGAAACAAAAGCGAAAGCAGAAGCTGTTATTAACCATTTCATATTCATATTTTCTCTCCATAGCTGAATATTTATTTGAACACACCGTTTCATATAGAGCACCATCTTCAGATATCTGTAGCAAAAATGATACACTTATAAAAAAAACAAAAAGCCAATCAAAGTACCCTTAATTGCTTGATCTGTAATAAATGAGAATAAAACTATGCCCATGCACAAATGGTCTCTTTTCCTCACGTTTTCTCTCCTTTATCATTTTGATAAAAAAACTGCGTCACAGTACCCTCCGTGTAAAGCGTGTGCTATTGACATAAAAATATAATATATTGATTTATAATGAAAAAATATCTTTTATATTAATTCGTCTGCAATATTGACGATGCTCTTATCTTAAGCTTTTTTATATTAAAGAAACCAAAACCATCCCTCTGCACCTCACAAACAAGCAAGTGTGTGAATAAATAAAACTATTTAAAAGCTAAAATGCTTCCTATTAATACTCTCAATATTGTAATAGTGAAGACCGTTACAATATTGAGGGCAGCTAAATCTAACTGTTCCATTTAAATTCATACAAACAACGTTTTTAGCTTCATCCTTCGCATAACCAAATGTGAATAGCACTTTGATTATTTTTTCATCATTGTAAAGAACGCTTGTAGCGCACATGAAAAAGATCTCCACTACCCTATGGACTGCAACAAGATTACATGCAATTTCATCACGCTTGCTCTTTGTTTTTATTTAGGCATTTATTCCTTTTTGACATATTTACCATTTTTTTCTTCTCTCAACCTTATAGTAAAGTCTTTTTCAGAGATTCAGCCTTATTTGTAGGCTATCATTTCATACTCCTTTACAAGACGAAATTGAAAAAAATACCTAAAGACAGACAACCGGTATGATAAACATTAAAACTTATATAGAAATCTCCTTAAAGCTGAAAAAATGAGAAATCTTTCTGAAAGTTTTCAACCCACCCCTTGCTTTAAAAATCATGAATTTGGCAGAAAAAATATCCCTCTTTTTCAACTTCAAAGCATATATTATACTTCTTGATGTTGTTTTTTCACTTTTTAAAAACTCATTGGACCTCGTGCAAATAGGTTTGGCCGTCCTTTTTTCCCTAGTCTTCTTTTAGGATAATGATCTCTTTTTTTACCAGAATGTAACACAGGTACTAACTTAGCTGCTGTTATGCTTTCGCTGTTATTTGTGCAAGAAAGTTCTATCTGAAAAACTTCAGATAATAACTTGCGAAGCTGTTCACCAGTAAAAAAACCTATTGGAGGAACAGCCGAAGATGCTCTCTGTATAAGGTTTTGAGACGCTAAAAAACTTGCACCTTGAGCCATAGAGATTGAAGCAAAAGTAGCAAAAGCTGTAATAAAATATTTTATGTTCATAAATTTAACCTCATCAAATATTCATAATGGATTTTATCTAGTGCCTTCATTGCAAATTTCCAGAAAAAATAGCATGTTTATAGATAAAAAGTGAGAATCTTTAAAAATAAAGCTTTGGAGCATTTTAATTTTAAAATAAAAGAAAATTGCCCTGCTCTGCCAACATAGAAATTACTTATTGAGTAATAAATAAAGGCACGAAGTATCATCTGAAAATAATAAACTATACGAACTTCATATAATATACTGATTTATAATGATAATATAGCGTTATCCATATTGACTGAGAATCCTAAATACCATAAGATTCTCTCATTCCAAATCTTTTTCATGTTGAATCAATCAAAACCATTTGTTTGCACGTTACAAGTTGAGAGAGCTGTGTGGATAAAAAACACTAAAAAAAGACTAAAAATGCCTCTTATGAACCGTCTCAAGTGCTAAGGACTTACACAACATTGGGAATTGGTACAGTTGTGTGGATGGTAGCGGCTTGTTACTCCATAAGCATAAAGATGGTAGTGTTCAATAGATTTTATATTGGTATTGGAAGCTTTATTGTTATATCTTTTATGAGCGCCACCGTAAAATGAACTTGGGTGTCGGTTTCTTTACAAAAAGCACATGAATTAGCAACACAAATATATTCCGTTTAGGGCGTTCTGTTTTACACGAAGAACGTAAATCCATTAAAAACATGAGGCAATGCGTAATCTCTATTATTTAACAGACATTGCTTTAAATACTTTTGAAAGTCGTAAAGCAGAATTAAAAATGATGGTAAAGATGAGATTTGGTTTTTACATTTACACATTCATATTCTCCCCCAATTAGGCTGTATACCGGTTTCAGAGATTTAAGTCTTCCAACCTACCGTATGTTTCCAGCCTCTCCTCAAAATTGCTTTGTTTCAAATAAAAGCTGTTACAAAAATAAAAAATATGGATTCGCAAAAGTATTTTTATTGCCTAAACTTCAAATGAAATAGCACTTAAGAATTTATTATAATTCTTATCAGAAAAGATGAGAGGATAAAACGCCCATAATGTACAAGCATTTTGTCCTCTCACATCAATAATTAACTCTATTTAAAAGCCAATTTTAAAGTTAGCTATGCGCAAAAATATCAACTTCCGCCCATCCTAAAAGATCAAGCCTAGCTCTCATAGGCAAAAATTGAAAGCATGCCTTGGCAACATTTTCTCGCTCTTCACGTCTTAAACGTTCTTCAAATATAACCTTTAAACGATGTAAATATAACACATCCGACGCAGCATATTCAATTTGTGCCTGTGATAACGTTTCTGCCGCCCAATCCGAAGATTGTTGCTGTTTAGAAATATTCACATTCAGCAATTCATTACAAATTTCTTTCAAGCCATGACGATCCGTATAAGTGCGCGTGAGTTTCGAAGCAATCTTTGTACAAAAAATAGCCTCTGGCATAACACCAAATGTATGCGCTAAAATAGCAAGATCAAAACGCCCAAAATGAAATATTTTGGTTATTGCGTTATCCTCAAGCAATTTTATCAAATTTGGTGCACTCTTTTGTTCTTTAGCAATCTGAATAACGTCAGCAGTACCATCTCCAGAAGAAAGCTGAACAACGCATAAACGATCACGATAGGGTTGTAATCCTAAAGTCTCGGTATCAATCGCAATGGCATCAGTTTTATAATTGTCTAAGTTTGGTAAATCACCTTGATGAACGCGAATCTCAGCCATTTACCCTCCTACTTGCTAAAGCAGCAAGAATACGCGCCCAAGACCGCTGCCCCTTATGAAACGATTTTAAATTATACTTTTCATTAGGAGAATGAATACGGTCATCAGCCAATCCAAAACCAACCAAAAGAGTTTCCATACCAAGAATTGACCGAAAATCTGCTACAATTGGGATCGAGCCCCCCATGGCTGTCAAGACAGCGGGCACTTCCCACTCTTGTGATAAGGCATCCTTCGCCTCCTTGATAAAAGATGAATCATCAGAAATCTGAAGTGCCGGAGAAGAACCGTGATTCTTAAATTCAACCTTACAATCAGCAGGAATTGAGCTACGTACATAATCACGCAACGCTTGGCGTATTTTCTCTGGATCTTGCTTATGCACCAAACGACACGATACTTTTGCACTCGCTTGAGAAGCAATAACTGTTTTCATCCCCTCCCCTTCATAGCCGCCACTAATACCATTAATTTCCATGGTAGGACGTGCCCATACAAGCTCTAAAATGCTCCGCCCTTTTTCACCAGCTGGAACGGAAAGTCCTATAGGACCAAGAAAATTTTCAGCAGTACAATTAAGTGCATTCCATGATTGTAAAATCTGTGGAGGTGTTTCTTCTACGCCATCATAAAAACCAGGAAGTGTTGCCCTATTATTTTCATCGTGAAGTCCTGCTAAGATTTTCGTTAAAATACGAATGGGATTAGCTGCTACTCCTCCAAAATAACCAGAATGTAAATCACGATTCGCTGCTGTGATAATAATCTCTTCTGCCATAATTCCCCGAAGAGAAAGAGCAATAGATGGTGTATCCGCATCCCACATTGACGTGTCACAAACCAATGCATAATCTGCCTTAAGTTCATCTGTATTTGCTTTTAAAAAAGGAATAAGGGAAGGAGAAGCACATTCTTCTTCTCCCTCAAATAAAACAGTAACTTTAATAGGAAGCTGCCCTGTTTCTTTCTTAAATGCACGACATGCTTCAATAAAAGTCATCAACTGACCTTTGTCATCTGAAGCTCCACGAGCACAAATAACTTTCTCTCCATCTCTCTCTTTTAAAGAAGGTGTAAATGGATCATCCTCCCATAAACTCAATGGATCAACAGGTTGAACATCATAATGTCCGTAAAACAGCACATGCAAACAATCATCTGAAGGTCCAGGATGATGCCCAACAACCATTGGATGCCCCGGCGTATCACGGCGTGAAGCCTCAAAACCGATGCTTTTTAAATCCTCCACTAACCAATCAGCTGCTTTACGACATGCATCCTTGTAAGCCGAGTCTGTAGAAATCGATTGAAAACGTAAAAGAGAAAAAAGGCGTTCAAGGCTCTTCTCTATATTTCCATCAAGATGTGTTAGTACTTTATTCAGCATAAAAAAAAACCTTTCAAGCCTTGTGTAATTATATTATAGATGCGATGACTTTAAGCCTCTTGTAAGATTTTGCAAGACACCTTATTCATTTTTGACATTGTGAGCAGTAAAAACTTGAACGTCCAGCCTGTAAAATGCGCATAATAGGCGCTCCACATTCCAAACATTGCTTGCCTTCTCGTCCATAAACTGAAAAAGCATGCTGAAAATAACCAAGCGAACCATCTATATGCATATAATCACGTAAAGAAGAGCCACCAGACAAAATGGCTTCAGAAATCACATTGCGTATATTTTGTGCTAAAGAATCTGCAAATTCACGTGCACGTGCCGTTTTTGATGCTAATGTAAATGCACCACGTTGTGGAGACAAACGACTCCGCCAAAGTGCTTCACAAACATAAATATTCCCAAGACCTGCAACAATAGACTGATCAAGTAAAACACCCTTGAGAGACATTTTTTTATTAACAAAAGCCTTTTGTAAATAACGACCAGAAAACGAATTACTTATAGGTTCAAGACCTAGCTTATTTAAAAGTGGATGTTCATAAAGCTTATCCGTATCGACTAAAAGCATAAACCCAAAGCGACGCACATCATTATAAATAAGACGATCAACGTCACCATTCTTTGTCTGAATATCCATGACAAAATGATCATGTTTAACTAATTTACTTGACGCTGAACAAGCT
Organism: Bartonella sp. AP9QHHD; assembly: GCF_042195625.1. Classification (NCBI taxonomy): domain Bacteria; kingdom Pseudomonadati; phylum Pseudomonadota; class Alphaproteobacteria; order Hyphomicrobiales; family Bartonellaceae; genus Bartonella; species Bartonella sp. AP9QHHD. The sequence continues at coordinate 15,450 of NZ_JBHIOP010000093.1, forward strand.
TTTCTTAAAAAATCATTCTCTATACGCCATGAACCAGACATTCCTAAATGGCTTAAAATCGTTTCATCCTGAGAAAGATGAAATAATAAATATTTCGCACGCCGACCAAGTTCTATAATTGTTCTGCCAATAAGGCGCTCAGAAAAAGCCTCAGGAAAAGGAAAGCGCAAATCTCTACGATTAAGTTTGACAGATACTATCTTTGCATCAGTTACAACGGACTCAAGTCCACGACGAACTGTCTCTACTTCAGGAAGCTCAGGCATTACTCTTCTTTAATAATTATACACTTTCCAATCGTATCACTGATAAATTGACTTCTTCCCCCCTCAAAAAACGAAGACTTCCTCTACATCTACTAAACAAATTCTTGATGAGTCGATTTTACTTGGATTCCTACTCATGTGAATCATTTAACTAAAGGCTTTATGGACAAACCCTGCCTTGAATATATACCACACACTCTAAAATACTTAACGTATCAATAAAGCTTACATCCCACCCCACCTCAAATGACCGCGTTTTATGGTAACAAAATTAAGCCCATTCACCCTTACGAAATACAGGAACTCTTACACCATCTTGGGTAATGCCATCTATGTCAATTTCACCAGAACCAATCATCCAGTCAATATGAATGACACTTTTATTCCCACCACGTGCTGCAATCTCTTCTGACGTCAATGATGCCCCATCTAAAAAGCATTTGGAATAACACTGCCCTAAAGCAATATGACATGCAGCATTTTCATCAAATAAGGTATTATAAAAAAGGAGGCCACTCTTAGAAATTGGTGAAGAATGGGGCACAAGGGCAACTTCGCCCAACCGGCTTGCACCCTCATCACTTTGCAAAACCTGCTGTAAAACTTCTTGGCCTGTTGATGCACGAGCCTCAACAATACGCCCGGCTTCAAAACGTACTTCAATATTATCAATCAGAGTTCCTTGATAGGAAAGGGGCTTTGTTGAGCGAACGAAACCTTCAACCTTATGAGCATGAGGAGTCGTGAAAACTTCTTCTGTCGGAATATTCGGATTGCAAATAACACCATTTTGAGCAACGGATGCACCACCATGCCATTCATGATCATCTGCCAAACCAACAGTTAAATCAGTCCCTGGCCCTGTAAAGTGTAAGGCAGAAAAACGCTGCTCATTAAGCCAAGATGACCGTTTCTTCAAATGTGCATTATGAACAGTCCACGCCTGCACCGGATCTTCTCCTGTAACACGTGAAGCAGAAAAAATTGCATCGGCTAATTTTTTAATCGCCTCATTAAGTGGTAAAGAAGGAAACATTGCCTCAGCCCATCCTGCTGTTGGATAAGCAACAATCGACCAATTCATAGCAAAATTTGATATTTGCTTGAGTGCCGGCTGGTAAGCTATTGAAGTGGCTTTATTTAAACGTGAAACCTTATCAAAATCCTGATTGGAAAGGAGCAAAGGATTATCACCAACAATCGCTAAACGCGCTGCCCCATTTTCAAAAGCCTTTGCCATTCCCTCATAAAGCCAAGAAGGGGCACAATCAAAACTAGCTGTATGGGCATTTTCAAACCGTGTAAGCGATAACATATCATCACTAAAAATTGGTGTAATGACACCAGCACCAACCTTATAAGCATGATATGCAATACGCCGAACAAAAGGTAACGCTGAAACTGGAGCAGTTAAAACAAGATCCTGCCCCTCTTGTAAATTCAACCCCACTTTCACTGTAATTTCTGCAAGACGATTAAGCATTTCAGGCAAAATTGTCTCATGAATATCAAAGTACATTACCAATACCCTTCTTTAAATAGAATGCGTTCTTTATGTCGTCATATTATAAATTGTTTTTCAGATCCTTTGAGTTCGCTTTCTCTACGTATATTTATGCGTATCATTATCGCTAAAATTCACTTAATTCATAAACCGCAATGGGTATATCATCCTTCTTTGGTCATGAAAAACTTACTAGTTCCTGTGTCGTTTTTCTAACATTGCAACAATTGCATTTAACTGATCAGATGAAGGTAAAACCATAATCGTTTTATTTTCCTCTTTCCTAGCTAGATGTTGAGGTGCATAGGCAGGGATAGGAACTTTATCAAGCTGTACCATAGCAAAAGGCGCAGGATGTGCCATCTTGGACTGTGCTACTTCTGTCGAAGGAGATGTACTTTTCTCTGCCTTTACGCCCCTACTCTCTAAGCCTTCATCTATAAAGCTTGGCGCATGACCAGAACGTTCTTGAGCAAAAGCATAAGCAACATCATAAGGGCGATTATTTGTAGGAACTTGAAGCTCTCCATCACGTGATCGTTTTTCATAAAAAGCATTTCCCCCTGCAACCTGAACATAATGCATGTTTTTATACGGAAAAGACAAACCAGCGGTATGAAAAAACTTAGCGTGTTTAACTTTCTTATCTCGTTCACCCCGTAAAACGGCATCAGCCGCCTCTCTTACACGAGCAACAGATGCTTTCTCCGTCATAGGACGCGTTAAAACACCAGGAGCAAATTGCCTATATTGACCAACAACACCACAAATCGTCTTAGGATAGGCGGTTGAATTAACACGATTCATAACAACCGTTCCAACGGCAATCATTCCTTCACGGCTTGTGCGATTTGATTCAAAATACATCGCTCGCATAAGACATTGACGCTCTGTCAATGGATATGTAACCGCTTTTGTCTTATTATTATTTATTTTTCCAGCATCTAAATGACTTGAAGCACATCCCACAACAACTAACGGCGCTACACAACAGGTAACAAAAACATTCCAACGATTTTTTTTCATCTTATGCAACACATTCCTATAATCTCTGAGATATTCAAGTCTTGAAATGAGCTTTAAATGTATCTCTCAATAAAGTACATAGCTAATTGTTACCACTCAGTAAAATTTTAATACAAGAGGTAATCAAAAAGTATCTATGCAAAATAAAAAATAAAAAACTCTTAATTTACAGATCGATATTGTTATTCTTCATGGTTCAATATAGGCTATAATAACCCACACGTTTCAATTACAATAAAGTAACACTATCCACTTCTTCTACATACGAAAAAATAATACAGATATCCCCTTTAATATAAAATTTTAACAAAATGATCTGAAAGGAAATTCCCCTAGAAAACTCCCCTCCTGCCACAATACGAGTGATGATATCATCCAATATACAAATATGTCAAACCAAGAGTTAACAATCTGCCATGCTTCTCTGAAAAAACTCTTTGTTGCTTCTTTGTGCTTTGCCATAAAATGGTTATCTTATTCTTCTTATAGCTGCACTGTAAGAAAATACTCATATATCTACAAACTTATTTTATACATATAAGAAAAATTTTAATCTATTTTCTTCTCACCTACCCCAACTTTATAAGTAAGGTCATCACGAGGACGATCAGAGGACATATGGTAACCCGTTATGATATAATGCAGCATTTCAGCAATATTAGTAACATGATCACCAATTCGTTCAATATTCTTTAAACAAAACAGTAAGTGCGTACAAACCGTAATATTGCGCATATCTTCCATCATATACGTCAAAAGTTCACGAAAAAGAAAAGTATACAAAGCATCAATCTTCTCATCACGCTCACGCACCGCGTCAACACGCTCTAATAGGCGACTCGTATAAGCATTTAAGACTTCTTTTAATTGATTGAGTGCTAAAGCTGTAATTGTTTCAAGCCCATGATAAACAGAAGCAGATTGACGTATTTCTGAAAGTGCAACAGTCCTTTTAGCAATGTTTTTTGCCATATCCCCAATCCGTTCAAGATCAGAAGAAATACGAATGGCTCCAATAATTTCACGCAAATCGACAGCCATCGGTTGGCGTTTGCAAATAATAGCAACCGCTTTTTCATCAATGTCACGTTCTGCTTCATCTAAAAACACATCATCGGCAATCACTGTCGTTGCAAGTTGAAGATCACTACTCACAACCGATGCGACAGAACGTTCAATCATCCTTTCTGCATGGCTCCCCATTTCTGTAATCCTTACTCTTAAATATTTTAGTTCTGCATCATAAGAACGGACAGTATGTTTCATAGACATATCTTACACTCCTCAATTCACCTATCCAAAACGCCCCGTAATATAATCTTGTGTCCGTTGCTCTTTTGGTGAGGTAAAGATCATTTCAGTCGCACCAACTTCTACCAAATGCCCTAAATGAAACATAGCCGTATATTGAGAAACACGTGCGGCCTGTTGCATGGAATGCGTTACGATAACAATTGTATAATTTTGCCGTAACGCATCGATAAGCTCTTCAATCCGTGCTGTTGCAATGGGATCAAGAGCTGAACAGGGCTCATCCATCAAAATAACTTCAGGACTAACCGCAATAGCACGTGCAATACACAAACGCTGTTGTTGTCCCCCTGATAAACTTGTTCCAAGATCATGAAGGCGGTCTTTTACTTCTTCAAACAAACCTGCCTGCCTCAAACTCTTTTCAACGACATCATGCAATTCAGAGCGTGTTTTAACTAAACCATGAATGCGTGGACCATACGCAACATTCTCAAATATAGATTTTGGAAAAGGGCTGGGCTTTTGAAAAACCATTCCAACACGAGCGCGCAATTCTACAACATCAATCCGTGTGTCATAAATATTCTCCCCATCTAAGGTAATAAGACCAGTTGTTTTAGCGCCTTCAATTGTATCATTCATACGGTTAAAACAACGCAAAAAAGTTGACTTTCCGCATCCTGATGGACCAATCAAAGCAGTTACTTGATGTTCAGGAATATCAAGTGTAATACCGTGGAGTGCTTCTTTATCTCCGTAAGAAACCTTCACATCCTGACCGCGCATTTTAATCTTCATTACAAAAATTCACCTTACAAAAATCTTATCAAAGCTGTTGTTTTATTAAAATTACTGGCGGCGTTCAAATCGTCGACGTAAAAAAACCGCAGAAATATTCATGATCGCAAGAAAAATCATCAATACAATAATAGCACCTGATGTCTTTTCAACAAAAGCACGCTCTGCTTCACCCGCCCACATAAAAATTTGAACAGGCAAAGCCGTTGCTGGATCCATGGGGGTCGTAGGAATATTAACAACAAAAGCAACCATTCCAATCAAAAGCAAAGGAGCTGTTTCACCCAAAGCCTGAGCGACTCCAATAATTGTGCCTGTTAAAATGCCAGGCGCAGCTAAAGGAACAACATGATGAAAAATCATTTGTGTTTTTGATGCTCCCAACCCCAAAGCTGCAGAACGAATAGAGAGAGGAACAGCACGCAGAGCAGAACGTGTTGCAATAATGATCGTGGGAAGAGTCATGAGCGCTAAAACAAGACCACCAACAAAAGAGGCTGAACGTGGTAATCCTAAAAAATTAACAAAAAAAGAGAGTCCTAAAAGACCAAACACAATTGAAGGAACAGCTGCAAGATTATTGATATTAACCTCTATAAAATCTGTAAATTTATTTTTGCGTGCATATTCTTCTAAATAAAGAGCCGTTGCTATGCCTATCGGAAGGGAAACTAATAAAACGATGCCTATCATATAAAGAGAACCAATGATCGCAACACCTAATCCCGCAGTCTCAGGACGACTTGAAGCGCCAAATGTAAAAAAACCAATATTAAATGTTTTATAAAGCGTACCATCATGCGCTAAACGCTTTATCCATTCTATTTGTCGATTAGAAACTTTACGGTTTTTTTCTGCTACACGCAGATCAATCTGTCCCTTATAAGCAGAATCAATATCCGCAGATGCCAAAACTTTAACTTTTTGCATTGTGCCAATCAGTTTTGGATTTTTTGTCACCATTTCACGCAGTTGAACACGGACACCATTTGAAAACATACGGTTAACGTCCAAAAGAGAGGCTCGATCATTTTGATTGATATTAAGTTTCTTCGCTAAAGCATTGCGTACAAGAAGTGGATAATTCGCCGTCATGAGCACTTGTGGTTTTGTTTTACGTTGACCACTTGGATCAATGATCTTTTCATCCAAATAAATCGATAATGTCATTTCACTTTGAAAAAAAGCTGTATAACCCTGACTAATGATAGACCATAAAAGCGTAAATAAAAAAAATAAACCAATAAAAATGGCAATCAAACCATAGGCACGAAAACGACGTTCAGCCCAATACCGACGCTTGAGACTAATATTGCGACGAGGAAAAAAATCTTCATTCATTCATATTGTTCCCGATATTTACGCACAATATAAAGAGCTAGAATATTCATCAAAAGTGTCATAACAAAGAGCGTCATCCCTAAGGCAAAAGCCACCAGAGTTTGTGGAGAATTAAACTCAAAATCACCGGTCAATTGATTAACAATCTTAACAGTCATCGTAGTCATTGCTTCGAAAGGATTGAGTGTTAAATTTGCTGCAACACCTGCCGCCAAAACCACAATCATTGTTTCTCCAATTGCACGCGATGCCGTCAACAAAATAGCCCCCATAATCCCTGGAAGCGCTGCTGGTATAACAACTTTTTTAATTGTTTCAGATTGCGTTGCGCCTAAACCATAAGAACCTTCACGTAAAATGCGTGGAACAGCCGTAATAACATCATCCGATAAAGAGGAAACAAAAGGTATCAACATAATTCCCATCACAACTCCAGCAGTCAAAACACTTTGTGCCATAATAAAACTAACCCCGTCTGAGAGAGAAGCAGAGAGATCTCGTAAAAATGGTCCCACAACCTTCAAAGCAAAAAAGCCATAAACAATCGTTGGAATGCCAGCAAGAACTTCTAACAATGGCTTCACAATTGCTCGCAATCGCGCAGAAGCATACTCCGCCATATAAAGAGCTGAAAATAGTCCTATAGGTACAGCAAAAAGCATGGCAACAAATGCAATATAAAGCGTACCAGCAAGAAGCGGTATTAGACCAAATTGTCCTACTTCATCGCTGGAACCGCTCGCGGAAAAACGCGGATCCCAAACTGTTCCTAAAAAGAAATTTGAAAAGGATACAGACTGAAAAAAGCTTACTGTCTGAAAAAGCATAGAAAGCGCAATGGCTATTGTTGTCAAGACTGCAACAATAGATGCACAAATCAATCCAATAATAATAAAAGATTCAACCTTATTACGGGCACGTTGATGAGGCGCAATTTGCATCATTCCACAGATAAAACCAAAGGACGCAATAGCAAAAAGAAAAACATAACCTATAAACTTAAGCTTTTCAGAAGAGAATACCCACGACTGTGCTATTTTGAACACATCATCCGATGCTTCATCGGATAAAATCAATCCCTTCGCGAGTAATTGTGCCTGCACTTCCTTATAGGAAGCGGTAGAAAGATTCCCCTCAAAGCGATGAATCTTTTTGACGAGACTTCGAAGTGTCTCCCAAAGTAGATCGTGATTTACAGGCTCTGTTACATGCGCACTATACGCCCCCAGCTCTCGAGAGGCATTATATTCTAAATAAATTGTACTCCCAGCATCCCAAACAATTAAAAAAATAAAAGCTGGAATAACAGTAATCAAAAATGTCCACCAGCCATAATAATACGCACGAGAATGCATTTTATGTTGTCTGTATTCAAGAATGCGTGCTCGCATATAAGAAATACAAAAGCCACAAAATCCAAAAATCAATAATAGCAAAACAATGAAGGAAATGCGCATTTTATCTTTCAGTTTTTATAAAAAAATAGCACCCAAATTTCCTATCTCAGAAATCCAACAAATTTTCCCTGCAAATTATTTCAATGTCATTACTCGACCAGCAGAAAAATCAGAACGCTGTGCTTGACGTTCCTTTTCAGGAGAAACAATCAAACCATATTCAGCCAAAGGACCCTCTGGACCAATCATTTGATCAGAAAGAAAAAAATCAACATACTCTCGCAAACCTGAAATAATACCTAAATGTGCTTTCTTAATATAGAAAAAAAGCGGACGAGAAACCGGATATTGTCCACTAGAAATCGTCTCAACTGTTGGCGCAAAACCGTTAATATCGGCAACCTTTAGCCTATCAGCATTATTTTGATAAAAAGACAAACCAAAAATACCAACCCCTGTTTTATTAGAAATTAGACGCGCAAATGTTTCAGAATAATCACCATCAATATCAACCGCTTTTCCATCCTTACGTACCGCAATACAAGCAGTGTGTATCTCCTTATCATCCATTCCTAAAGACTTCATCACCTCAACTGCCCCACTCTCTTTACACCCCTCAGTAAGTAATTTTTCCTCAAAAACTTCACGTGTCCCATGCTTCTCCCCAGGAATATACGCTGCTATCGTCCAATCAGGAAGAGCACTATTGACTGCACTCCATTTCAAAACATTATTCGGTTGCAACTTTCCGTCTATAATAATTCGAGCAGCAAGGGCTTTATAAACATCTACTGGCTGTAATTTCCAATCAGGTCCCTTAATATCAGTTGCAAAAACAATGCCATCATACCCAATACGTATTTCCTCAACATCTTTTACACCAGCATCAAAACAAGACTGTAATTCACTCGGTTTCATTGCTCGCGAAGCATTAACAATATCAACAGTGTTCTCCCCAATACCACGGCAGAATTCCTTAATACCAGCTCCTGTTCCTCCCGATTCGATAACAGGAACCTTAAAATGGGGATAAATTTCTCCAAATGTTTCAGCAACAATCTTTTGATAAGGTAAAACTGTAGATGAACCAGTAATCTGTATTTGATCGCGCGCATTGCCTCCATTTGCTGACAGCAGTAGCGCAAAAATCAATCCCACTCCAATTGATAATACTTTGTTCATCTATAAACTCCCTAAAAATTGAAAACAAAGCCTCTTAATTTATATTATACGGTCATTCTAGTTCACATTTGCAACATAACAAATATAAAAAACAACATGGATCATTTTTTTAAAACCATGTTTTTGTCCTCTGTCAAATAAATTCATTTGAACGCTTGAACTCAATAACATCCCAAAACAAATGAGCAACATCCGTACCGCAGAAGCGTTTAATTTCACGAATTCCCGTAGGAGACGTCACATTAATTTCTGTTATATAATCTCCGATCACATCAATCCCCACAAAAAGAAGACCGCGTTCCTTTAAGGCTGGACCAATGCGTTCACAAATTTCATAATCACGTTTTGTTAACTCCACATTTTCCGCGCGACCTCCAGCATGCATATTAGAGCGCACATCTGTTTCTGTCGGAATTCGATTAATAGCTCCAACAGGTGTACCATCAAGCAAAATAATCCTTTTATCTCCTTTTCGTACTGCCTCTAAATAGCGCTGAACAATAAAAGGTTCGTGATAAATTTCTGCAAACATTTCTAACAATGATGCTAAATTGCGATCATCTTGTCTTAAATAAAAAATACCAGCGCCCCCATTCCCATAAAGTGGTTTAACAATAATATCGCCAAATGTCTCTCTAAAAGCTGTTATTTCTTCAATATCTTTGGTAATTAATGTTTCTGGCATCAGATCAGAAAATTCAGTAACAAAAATTTTTTCTGGACTGTTGCGTACCCATGCAGGATCATTCACAACGAGTGTTTTAGGATGAATACGCTCTAACAAATGAGTTGTTGTGATATAATTGAGATTAAAAGGTGGATCTTGGCGTAAAAGAACCACATCCATATCTGTTAATTCCGTACGAACAGGCTTTTCTAATCGATAGTGGCTTCCCTCTTTATCATGTACAATCAATGGCTCTAGTCGTGCAATCACACAACCATCGTATAGAGATAAACGATCTGGTGTATAATGGAAGAGAGAGTGTCCACGTTCTTGGGCTGCTAAAGCGAGTGCAAATGTCGTATCTCCTTGAATCCGAACTGTTGAAATATGATCCATCTGAATGGCAATTTTCATAAATAAATCCTCTCTATCCTAAAAGCAGACTGGTCTATGCATCATAAACTTAGTAAACAATAAAAGAACTATGACAAGAGAAAATTTATGACACAAGAAACAGATATAAAATTAAACAACAAAGAAATCGAACGCTATGCACGCCACATCATTTTGCCTGAGATTGGTGGTGCAGGGCAACAAAAGCTAAAAACAGCACGTGTTCTTGTTGTAGGCGCGGGTGGTCTTGGTGCTCCTGTCTTAACCTATTTGGCTGCCGCAGGTGTTGGAACCCTTGGAATTGTCGATAACGACATCGTTTCACTTTCCAATTTACAACGCCAAGTTATTCATAAAACAAATGCAATCAACAAAAGCAAAACAGACAGTGCTGAAACCACTATAAAAGCAATAAATCCCCATGTTGTAGTTGAAAAACACACCCTACGCTTAGATAAAAGTAATGTGGATAAACTGCTCAATGCTTACCACATCATTGTTGATGGAAGTGATAATTTTACCACACGCTATCTTCTCGCTGATCACGCTGCCCAATGCAAAAAACCTCTAATAAGCGGTGCTGTAGAACGTTTTAATGGCTCATTAACGGTCCTTATGCCGTATAAAGACAATAATCCTCACTATCGCGATTTATTTCCCACCACTCCAGCTCACGGGACTATCCCAACATGCGCTGAAACTGGAATCATCGGTGTTTTACCTGGCGTTATTGGGACCCTACAAGCAATGGAAGTTATTAAAATGATCACAAACATCGGAGAGCCATTAGTAGGAAAGATTCTTCTCTATAATGGATTATTAGCGCAATTTAATATTATTACTTATAAACGCTCAAATTATAAAGAAAATACCATAGTTATTAAGAAGCTTGGAGAATCATGATTATGTCCTCTCTTCCACTAATTTTTAGCACTCTCGCAATATGTATTGAAATACTAATTAATTTTATCGCAAGTCATCGAAACATTGTAACCAATGAAACCTATTAAATTTATCACAAATATGGCAAACCTTTTGTGAAAAAATAATTCTCTATAATGGATTATCAGCATAATTTCATGTCATCGTCTATAAATGGACAGAGACTCGTGGGAACGCAGCTGCTATCAGTATTCTTGTGTAAAAAATTTTCGACGTAGATAAAAATACAATCAGCAGAACTCTATTCAACTATTTTACTATTCACACATAAAAATTGTTTCACATGAAAGTGCTTACTTCAAACCATAACCTATAAATAAATAATTTAAGTCATATTTTAGTGATCGATACTATAAAAGGTCAATGATCTGTCCGTACATCTCTAACCTCAAGAGAAAACGTCTATTCATCGAGCATCATAAAATGCAGCTTAGGATTATTGCACGTATAAGAACAATCAATTGTCTCTGTTCATAAGAAAAATACATGGGACTTGATGTAAAAGTACATAGGGATTGATGTGTATAGAAGGATTGAGATAAACCTCATGGAGAGCTTTAATTACATAATTATTGCATTCAGAAGCAGAAAGCTGCGGCTCATGAATTGATAATCCTTCAGCAATAATTTCACAGACAAGTATATGTAGAAAAAGTGAAGCACACAAATCTTGAAAACCAATCCACAGACGACAGCGTAAAGAGTGCATTTTTATAAAAGATCTCTTTAAAATAAGCGAGTAAATATGCAATGTTAAATATGTTCTGTTTTGCGTGAGGGGCGTTCCCCCCTAACAAAACATCAATAAGAGCTCTTTTTATAAAACTGTGAAACTAAAATTACAAAAAAATCAGACTTCTTTCTAAAATTAACATCTATGGTATAAGTTAATTTGGCTCGTTCGCTTTATTATTATCCATTGGTAAAGGAACAGGATGATCGGATAAACTGCGTAAATAAAGCAAGAGATCGGCACGATCTTGGTCATTTTTAATTCCACGAAAAGACATAATGGTCCCAGGAAAAGCTTCACGTGGAGAATGTAAATAACGATCTAACGTTACAAAATCCCATTTTTGATCAGAATGAGCACGTAATGCCCGTGAATAAGCAAAACCTGCTGCTGATGCCAAAGGGCGGTTAACAATCTCCCAGAGAACTGGACCAACACGCCCTGCTTCATTGCGTCCAGATGTGTGGCATATGGCACATTGGCGAAAAACTTTACGGCCATTTTCAAAATTGCCTTGTTGAAGGCGGCTATTTAGTGATAGGGAAACATCAGGTGCTTTTTGTTTTTCTTGAAATATATCATTCTTGGCAACTGTATGATGATATTGGACTGATGTAGGATGATCATAAACTATATTGCTGAGTGTGGAAATCCCCACAATAGCGACCAGCACACATAAACAAGCACAAATAAAATAAATAAATCTCGAGCGATTCATAAAAACTCAAATGTTCACGGTTTTATTACCATTTTTAGTTTAAGCTTTTTCTTTATAACACACAATATCATAAATGCATCACAGATGACATTGGGAATCTTACAATGGCTCTTGAACCAATTATTCTTATTCCTGCCCGTATGGGCTCAACCCGTCTTCCTCAAAAAGCTCTCGCTGAAATTGGCGGAAAACCGATGATTGTTCATGTCGTAGAACAAGCCAAAAAAGCTGGAATAGGACGTACAATCGTTGCAACAGATCATAATGATATCGCTAAAGCTGTTGCAGATTATGGGCATGAATATATCATAACACGAGGTGATCATAAGTCTGGATCTGATCGTATTTATGAAGCTTTAGTGCGCATTGATCCTGAACAACGCTACAACGCCATTTTAAATATACAAGGTGACTTACCAACAATCATGCCTCGTGAAATCATTCGTGCGCTACGCCCTCTAGAAAATAGCTTTACTGATATTGCAACCTTGGGTGCCAAAATCATTGAAGAAAATGAAACAAGAGATCCCAATGTTGTCAAAATCATTGGTACACCGCTTTCTCAAAATCGCCTTCGTGCTCTTTATTTTACGCGCGCCAAAGCACCTTATGGAGAGGGTCCTCTTTATCACCATATTGGAATATACGCCTATAGGCGCGAAGCACTTGAGAAATTTGTATCATTCAAACCCTCACCACTTGAGAAACGTGAAAAACTTGAACAATTACGTGCATTAGAAAACAATATGCGTATCGATGTGGAAATAGTCGATACAATTCCCTTAGGTGTAGACACACAACATGATCTCGATAGAGTTTGTGAGATTTTAGCATGAAAATACTTAAAAAAACCAATAAAATTTCTTTCCAAGGAGAATACGGCGCTAATTCCCATATTGCTTGCTCCAATATGTTCCCCAATATGGATGCTGTTCCCTCTGCTACTTTCGAAGACGCCCTTAATTTAGTGGAAAGCGGGAAAGCTGATCTTGCTATGATCCCTATTGAAAATACCCTTGCGGGACGCGTTGCAGACATTCATCATCTTTTACCACAGTCATCTCTTTATATTATTGATGAATATTTTTTACCTATCCATTTTCAACTCATGGTTTTGCCCGGCGTTACACATGACGAAATTAAAACCGTCCACAGCCATACGCATGCCCTTGCACAATGCCGAAAAATCATACGAAACAACGGTTGGAAACCTGTTGTTTCTGCTGACACCGCTGGAGCTGCAAAATTTATTAAAAAAAATGCTAAACGTTCACAGGCTGCCTTAGCACCTTTAATCGCAGCAGAACTCTATGGACTTGATATTCTTGAAAGAGATGTTGAAGATAACCCTCATAATATTACCCGTTTTGTCATCCTTTCACGCTCCAAACGGCATGTCCCCAAACCTCAAAATGGCGAAAAAATCATCACCAGTCTTCTTTTTCGAGTGCGCAATGTCCCCGCTGCTCTCTATAAAGCTATGGGAGGATTTGCAACGAATGGTATCAATATGACAAAATTAGAAAGCTATCAAATTGGTGGAAATTTCAATGCAACACAATTCTTTGTTGATATTGAAGGACATCCTGAAGACCCGATGATGAAACTTGCCTTAGAAGAATTATCTTTCTTTTCTGCAGAACTGCGTATTATCGGTACTTATCCAGCACAAAACGATCGAACATCGTATATATAAAAGCAATTAAGCTGCCATCATTTTTATTGATATCAAAAAACATCATAAAAATTTCATAATGTAACCCATCTTGAAAGGGCTCGTTTTTTTCTACTCAACACCCTTCATAAACACTGAAGAAGAAAAAACAGCTCGTAATAGAATATATAAATTATTTTCATAATATTTTCTCACAAATTATATCATGATAAACCGCACTTCAACTTGTATAAAAAACAGTGTAAAAAAACACAGTAACCAAAAATAAAAACGCTTGTACCATCTATTTCCCTTTGATATATTCAAAGAGAGCCTCTTGAGAAAAGTCATTTCCTCTGACAATATTCCAATAAAGATAACGAACTTCTAAATTAGCTCTCAAAACAATTCAAATTATTATACATAATAGAGCATTCGAATCTCTTAGATTAATGTCATTCTAAACATGGTTTAAAACTAGAAAATGCAACTTAGCCCTGATTTTAGCGTTAAGTTTGAGCTTTTATCTTTATAAAAATTGATTTATGATTCACCTCACTTTAGAAAAAGGAGAGGATAATGAAAAAAATCTTCATGCAAGGATTATTAGCCGCAAATATTCTCGCCTACTCTAGTGGTGCGTTTGCTGGCTTTGGTGAGAGAAAATGGAATTTTGGGCTGGATGAAAGTGTTGTGATCATCCCATCCGATACAATCCATCAAGGAGCTGAATACTCTTGTAGTATCTTTGAACCGAAGAAAGTATCCTTTACTTTATCATACTCTGCCCCTTCTGATTTAAACAAATTGAGAATTTTTGTTGATGATGAAAAGAAAATAACCCATGATAAAGAAAAGAAAATCTTTACCCTAAAAAATATAAAATCTCTTCATATAAGTTTTCCTTGGTCAGGACATTATATTTTTAAAAATATTACGAACAAAAAAGTTGTTGGAACAGATTGTGACACAGGAGGTTATGATTAACAATATTTCTATAACATCTAAATTTGAGTAGAGTTATTCTTTTTTTAGGTATTTTTTTCAAAATAGGGCATAATGAGCCATTAAAACTAATCGCTGAAAAGCTTATTTTTATCCTAATATGGCAAACCTTAAGCTGCTTATAAGGTTAGATATTAAAGAACTTTTGCGAAAACTAAATGACTAAAATTAAATTGTTCTGTATTTTCTACTATCAGAGCTATTTTTTTAATAAGAATATAACTTCTATCTTCGCAACTGCTTTATTTTAAGTACTATAAAGCACATCGTACCCAAATCACTTAGATAAACAGAAAAGTAAAATTTGCTCTACAGATGCATTCCTCGCTGCATTTTAAATCATACTCATTCAGCTTTTGTAAAAATTCATCTCGCTTTTCCCTCCTTATTAAAGGATATAATTATTTGAAACTATAAAATGTCGCTTATATCGAATAAGAACCATTTTTATGCTTATAAAATCAGTACCCCCTTATTTCTATAGCGTTTAATGTTGCATCTTCTCTTGCATGAGTACAGTCCCTTAAAAATATATGAAACCTTTTCTCAAATAATGAAAATTCATATATTGATCCATCTTGTGATAAACATCAATGTTTTTTAATTAAAAGAACAAGCACGCAAAAAAAGAGCGATAACATCTACTCAGTATTTATATACGTTAAAAGAAAAAATATTACATATTTGATATTCTCATTCACTATAGAAATGAGGTGGTTCTCTTATAAGATATTTAATATATTGACTTATCATTATAAGACTTTGATTTTCTTACACTGAATTACAACCACAAATAAAGTAAGATCCTCCCATCTTAAATCTCATATTGAATCCATTAAAATCGTTTCCTTGAAAGTTACAAATGAGAGTGGTGTGTGAGTAAAAACGATTAAAAAAGGAATAAAAATGCTTCTTATAAAGCCTTTCAAGTGCAAGGGATCGCAACATTGGGAGTTGTTAAGTAGTATGAGGGCTAAAATTTATACTTTTATTAAGCATAAAAAGGATAGTGCACAATGGACTTATATCTCAAGGAGAGTATGTATACTATTTACGAGTAGAGTTTGAAATATAGTTAAGAGTATTGAGCAATCGCTCTTTAAAAAGCCTGTGAATGTACAACATTAAATGTATTCTGTTTGGGATTTTTTGTATAGAGGAGCAACACCATTAAAGCAATATTTTATAATTATTTAAATAGCACTCTTCCCCCTGACTTTCGAATGTTAGCCAATTACATGATCTATCTGCTTTATTTGCTTCTTTGACTGTTGTAAATTTTTGATGATTCAATTTCGTAGTTTTAGAACAGACGTGTCTATCCTAAAACTCTTACATGTTTCAGCGAATGAGAATAATTATACATTCAGACTATCTTAAGCGAAAAAATATTTTCATACCAAATAAATATGAAGAGCTACTGCTATAAAAACTGGTAAATCCACAATCTCTTTGTTGTTTATATGTCAATAAATTAAACGCAAAGGAAAATTCTTCGTCGTTCTTAGGATATTTTTCGTTTCTGATCTTGATTTTTCATTCCAAATCGACAATATGAGCTTGGGAGGTTGGTGGTGGACGGACTACTCGCCAACTGGGTCAGGTCTGGAAAGAAGCAGCCCCAACGAGTTCTGGTACGGGTCATCGTTCCAACCTCCTATTTTGCTGAAGAAATTATTTTTTATGCTGTCTTTTAGCGAGGTATTTTTAATCTTCAGAGCAGCATTTGTATGCAGCAAATAAAGGGGTTTTGTTATTTTTAAACAAATTGTCCCATAAATAATTTGATTAAGAAAAAATCCTTTTATATGAGACTACAGTATTGATCTATGCTTTTGTATTATCAAAATGTACGCATAAAGAACTTCGAAGTTGGAAATACTCATGGAAAATTTACCGGTAGAAACAGCCTATCGTGTTCTTGCTCGTAAATATCGACCCCAAAACTTCTCTGACCTCATTGGTCAGGAAGCTATGGTGCGTACTCTCACCAACGCCTTTGAAAAAGGTCGTATTGCACAAGCGTGGATGTTAACAGGGATTCGTGGCGTAGGTAAAACCACAACAGCACGTATTTTGGCACGTGCGCTTAATTATAAAACAAAAGATATTGATCAACCAACAACTGTATTGGACACTCTTGGAGAACATTGCACACAAATTATCGAAGGACGCCATATTGATGTTATAGAAATGGATGCCGCTTCTCATACGGGCATTGATGATATTCGTGAAATTATTGAACAAATACGCTATCGTCCTGTTTCTGCACGCTATAAGGTTTATATTATCGATGAAGTACATATGCTCTCAACACAAGCCTTTAATGGTTTATTGAAAACTCTTGAAGAACCACCTTCCCATGTGAAATTTATTTTTGCCACAACAGAAATTCGCAAAGTTCCTATTACAATTCTTTCGCGTTGCCAACGTTTTGATTTACGACGTATTGACTCAAAAGCTTTGAGTGCACATTTGCGTCAAATTGCGAAATATGAAAAGGTAGAAGTAGAAGATCAAGCACTCTCTATGATTGCCCGTGCTGCAGAAGGATCTGCACGTGATGCATTATCCATTTTTGATCAAGCAATCGCCCATAGCAATGGCAATGTTAATGCTATTGCGGTGCGTACAATGTTAGGATTAGCGGATCAAGCACGTATTATTGATCTTTTTGAATTTATCATGAAGGGCGATGTTGTCAATGCGTTACATGAATTACGCAGTCAATATGAAGCAGGTGCTGATCCTCTTACTATATTGACAGAACTAGCCGATTTTAATCATCTGGTCACACGTTTACGTTTTACACCAGAAATAGTGGAAGATTTCTCTCTGACTGAAGAACAACGTTTAAGAAGTTTAGACTTTTCAAAAAAACTTTCCGTTCCTATTTTATCCCGAAACTGGCAAATGTTACTCAAAGGTTTACAGGAAGTTAATCAAACTGCACGTCCTCTTCAAGCCGCTGAAATGCTTTTAATTCGTCTTGCTCACACGGCTGACTTACCAACTCTTGATGAGGCTTTAAAAAAGCTTACGCAAGAAAAAACGCCTCTCACACTGGTTAAAAACTCTTCTCATCAAGAATCTACAAATGCAAATAATATAACAAAAGAAACAATGGTCGGAGCCCATGCTTCCTCGAGCGTTTCAAATACATTACTCGATCAATCAGATTTAAAAAGCTCTTTGAAAAACCAATTAGATCATTCCTTACAACCAGAAAATTTAGTTAAAAATCAAAACCATGACAAAATCAGCGCCCAAGAAGTAACAGAAATTCTAGAAACTTCTCAATCTACTGATCTTTCTGAAAAGATTGCAAATTTATCGCATTCTGTCACGCAAACAACAGAAAAGATTACTGAACCTAAAACTCTCGTGATTAATTCTTTGCACGATATTGTTCAATTAGCCGAACAGCATAATGACGTTCCTTTCAAACTCCTTGTTAAAGAATTTGTTCATCCTGTTTCTTTTGAAGCTGGGCATATTACCTTGAGACTTTCTGAAAATACCCCACAATTTCTTGCTCATGATATAGAAAAAA
Organism: Bartonella sp. AP9QHHD; assembly: GCF_042195625.1. Classification (NCBI taxonomy): domain Bacteria; kingdom Pseudomonadati; phylum Pseudomonadota; class Alphaproteobacteria; order Hyphomicrobiales; family Bartonellaceae; genus Bartonella; species Bartonella sp. AP9QHHD. The sequence continues at coordinate 33,883 of NZ_JBHIOP010000093.1, forward strand.
AGATATCTCAATGGACTGAAAAACGCTGGACAATAACTTTTGTTAATGAAGGAGGTGGCCCAACCTTACAGGAGGAAAGTATAGCGATTCAAAAGACTCTTTTTTCCAATGCAGAAACAGATCCTGATATCGCGAAAATCCTCAATCATTTCCCAGAAGCAAAAATTGTCGATATTCGACTCAATAAAGAAGAAAATGATCTTGATTTACTCTCCAATACCTTTAAAAATGCTGATATTTTTAAAAATAAAAATGATATCAATGATGAATAAGGATACCTATTCCTATGCGTGAAATGATGAGCATGATGAAAAAAGCCAAAGAAATGCAAGAAAAAATGCAGAAGATTCAGGAGGAAATAGCTAATCTGCAAGCTGTGGGCACTGCAGGGGGTGGTCTCGTCAATATCACTTTAAATGGCAAAAATATTATAACAGCAATTCAAATTGATCCTTCATTACTCAAACCTGAGGAAGCTGAAATTCTTGAAGATCTCATTATGGCAGCTTATAATGAAGCAAGAACAAAAATCGAAGTCGCAATAGAAGAAAAAACCAAAAGTATGACGGCAGGGCTACCACTCCCATCAGGTTTCAAGCTTCCATTTTAATGAAACGGATTTTTTCCGTGGGACAAAAATATGTCTAAATACATTGCAGGACCTGAGATTGAACGTCTCATTCAGATTTTATCACGGTTACCAGGTCTTGGTCCACGTTCAGCACGTCGTGCTGCGCTTCATCTTATCAAAAAAAAAGAGACATTGCTGGAGCCTTTGGGAGCGGCTATACAAGCAGCTATAGAAAAAGTCGGCATTTGTTCTGTTTGTGGAAATGTCGATACCATTGATCCTTGTTCAATTTGTACAGATTTGCGCCGCGATGATACAACAATCATCGTTGTTGAGGATATTGCTGATCTGTGGGCTCTTGAACGCGCAAAAACTTTAGCCGCACGTTACCATGTGTTGGGTGGACGACTCTCCCCCTTAGATGGAATAGGTCCTGACGAACTCAACATTGCCACCTTAATACAGCGTGTTGTACAAAACCCTATTACGGAAATTATTCTTGCTGTCAATGCGACTGTCGAAGGTCAAACAACTGCTCACTATATCACCGATCAGCTTTCCAATTTTCCAGTTAAAATTACGCGACTTGCTCATGGTGTCCCTGTAGGAGGCGAGCTTGATTATCTTGATGACGGAACTTTAGCAGCAGCTGTACAAGCAAGAACAAATCTTTAAAGCTTTTTCTTCTTAACCTTTAGCTCTTTAATGACGGGGGAATATTAAAATGATAAAGAAAAATCTCTCACTTTTAAACGACTTTGGTCCTGGTGTTTTAGTATGTTTACTCATATCAGCCTTAGCTTATGGCTTAGAAGTCGTAGAAAAACAGCTTTTTGGACAATCATGGCTTGAAAGCCTTGTTTTGGCAATTCTTTTAGGATCGATTATCCGTAGTTGTTTTCCTTTGCCAACATATTTTCAAAAAGGTATCACCTTTTGTGCAAAAACACTTCTCGAAATTGCTATCGTTCTTCTAGGAGCAAGCATTAGCATTAACGCAGTCCTTTCAGCTGGTTGGAATTTGCTTGCTAGTATCATTTTCGTGATATTCGTAACGATTATCCTGAGCTTTGCCATCGGCCGACTTTTCGGGCTTTCTACACATTTAGCAATGCTGGTCGCTTGTGGGAATGCTATTTGTGGCAATTCAGCTATTGTCGCCGTTGCACCTGTCATAAAAGCAAAACATGACGATGTAGCCGCGTCAATTGCCTTCACTGCTCTTTTAGGAATTCTTATTATTTTATTTCTACCCTTTTTACATCCATCTCTGAATTTGTCATTTAGCCAATATGGTGTGCTTGCTGGCATGGTTGTTTATGCTGTACCACAGGTTTTAGCAGCAACAGCACCTATCTCTTTTCTGAGTGTTCAAATTGCAACAATTGTCAAATTAGTACGGGTTCTCATGTTAGGCCCTGTTATTTTTACTCTATCAATCATTTATCGCCGATCAGCACAAACACGCTTACGTTTACATACCCTCGTCCCATGGTTTATCATTGGCTTTATTATCATGATGCTTGTTCGCTCAAGTGGTCTTATCCCTGAAAAGGCTATCAATCCCATCAAATTTATTGCCCAATTGTTTACTGTTATCTCAATGGCTGCACTAGGATTAGGTGTTGATATCCGATCACTAAAAAAAGCAGGATGGCGCGTCATTTTGGCTTCAACCTGCTCCATAATTATTCTCGGTATTTGTAGCCTTATCATGATACAATTGAATGATTTAAATCATATAACATTTTAAATGTACATTGATTATTATTTTTTCAACGTAGTATGCAATCAACCCAAAGTCCTTATTATTATTAAAATCAGTTCTTTCATAAACCAGAAAAAATTCTAAAATACTGCTCATTATTCTATACAAAAAATTGAAAGAGCTGATATTTTAAGTGAAAACTGTTAAATTTGCTTTTCAGTCCATAATGATTTGCAACGGGGTAGTATCGAAATACGTAACTCATGCAAAACAATGCCATTTCTTTCATCTGCTCTCATTACGCTGAGGTTTTTATATAAAGACGGATAAAATATATTCTTATTTGGAAAAAATGTGGGGTCATAACTTTTCCTCTTTTAAATTACTTTTACTTACTATGTAATACAAGTGGCATCATCGTACTATTTGATAGCTTAAAAGTTGTGACAATCCTTACATTTAAACGATTCGTGAAAGGAGTTTTTATTCTTTTCTTCAACAGTTTTGATTCATACGCTAACTCCGCTTGTAATATACAAGCTAATAACTTTAATTGTTTCACCATAAGTAGATTTAAAATAAGAGAATCTTACAATACTCAAGATACTCATTCAAAAAGTGATAAAAATAAGGATTAAATCAACATCTCGTTCTATCCCATAAAAAGATATTGTTGCTTATTGGCACTAGTAACTTTCTTACAAATGAAATATACGATAATGAAAAGATTAAAAATACAGCAGGACTTTTATTTATCGTTTTATTCAACTAAAATATTTTTATGCTTATCCTTGCTATAGATACTGCTTCAATTTATTGTGCTGTTGCGCTTATTCGTCATAAATCTGTTATTGCGCGTATCAATGAGCGCATGAACAAAGGACATGCTGAAAAACTTATTGGGCAGATTACACAAATAATGAAACAAGCCAATATGACGCTTGATCAAGTTGAGCGTATTGCTGTCAATATTGGACCTGGATCATTTACTGGTGTACGTGTCGGTGTTGCAACAGCGCGCGCTTTGGCATTAGCACTTGAAATACCTGCTGTTGGAGTGAGTGCTCTTGAAGCGTTAGCAGCACAAGTCATAAACAATAAAAGTACAGCATCGGCAATTACTGTTGTCATTGAAGCAGGGAGAGGGATGTTCTACCATCAAAATTTTCATAATGATCTCACACCTTTGGGAGAGCCGGGATTAAAAACAATTGAAAATATCCTCGAAGATTTGCCCAAAAAAACCCGACTGACTGGCCCAGCTGCTGATATCGTTGTGGAGCATATTAAAAACCATAAAATATACGAAAAAATTGTCCTAGAAAAAATCCCCTGCGAAGCGGCCGATATTGTAAACTATGCTTATCTTGCTGCAAACAAACAATCAAAAAATTCACCTCGCCCACTCTATCTACGCAGCGCTGATGCAAAACAACAAACCAATTTTGCTTTACCACAAAAAAAATAATGCCCAAATTTTCATTGACAAAAAAGAATTTTGGAATTGCTCCGCTACAAGTTAATGATAGTGCTTCTCTTCATCAAATTCATCAGCATTGTTTTACCCCTTCTTGGGAAAAACAAGCTTTTGATAATTTCTTAACAGATCACTCTATCTTCGGATACAAAGCTTTTCTCATTGATCACTCTGATCAAATTTTAGGCTTTTGCCTATGCCGTCTCATCCTTGATGAAGCAGAAATCATCACAATTGCTGTTCATCCTCATTATCGTCAAAAAGGAATTGGTACCTTTCTTATCGATCGTACAGTTCACCATCTTCACGACAAGGGCGCTATAAAATTATTCTTGGAAGTAGAAGCCACAAATCTTTCTGCTTTGAACCTTTATCAACGCTTTGAATTTCAAAAAATTTCTGAACGTCTTGCCTATTACGCGTCAAAAAATGGTCGTGGTGATGCAATTATCATGCAAAAAACTTTTAAGCAAATAGATTGAGATTTGTGTAAAAAACATTTACACATGCGCTATGAATAAAGTAAATCCTAAAAATACGCCTCCTGTTGCTCCTAAAAAGGTTTTTATCAAAACCTATGGATGTCAAATGAACGTTTATGATAGCCAACGGATGACTGATAGCCTCAGTTCGCAAGGCTATGTGACAACACAAATTCCCAATGATGCCGATCTTATTCTTGTTAATACCTGTCATATTCGTGAAAAAGCAGCAGAAAAACTTTATTCTGATCTTGGTCGTTTGCGCGTTATGCGTCAAGAGCGCACACCTGATAAACCCCTGATGGTTGGTGTAACAGGTTGTGTTGCACAAGCTGAGGGAAGTGAAATCTTGCGCCGTGCGCCAACAGTGGATCTTGTTATTGGTCCGCAAATGTATCATCGCTTGCCAGAATTGTTAGAAAAAGCCAAACAAGGGAAAAAAATTATCGAAACAGACTATGCTGTTGAAGATAAATTTGCTCATTTGCCGCCCCATAATAAACATGCAGTAAGAAAACGAGGTGTTAGCGCATTTTTAACAGTACAGGAAGGTTGCGATAAATTTTGCACTTTTTGTGTTGTTCCTTACACACGCGGTGCTGAAATATCACGGTCTGTCGAGCAAATTACCGAGGAAGCCCTTCAACTCATCGAAGCGGGTGTCAAAGAAATTACGCTGCTTGGACAAAATGTCAATGGTTGGCATGGACAAAGTGCTGATGGCAAAACTTGGCGTCTTGGCGATCTTCTTTATCATCTTGCAAAACTCGATGGTTTAAAGCGTTTGCGTTACACAACCAGCCACCCGCGTGATATGGATGATAGCCTTATCGCCGCACATCGAGATCTTGATATGTTAATGCCTTACCTCCATCTGCCTGTTCAATCAGGTTCAGATCGCATCTTAAAAGCCATGAATCGCCAACACAAAAGCTCTCATTATCTTCATCTTATCGAAAAAATTCGGACGGCACGACCCGATATTGCCTTTTCAGGTGATTTTATTGTAGGGTTTCCAGGAGAAACAGATGAAGACTTTGAAGAAACCATTAAACTTATTCAACAAGTACAGTACAGTTCAGCTTATTCTTTTAAATATTCCCCCCGTCCTGGAACAGTGGGAGCCACAATGAAAAATCATGTTGATGAATCTGTAAAAGATGCCCGACTTCAACATTTACAAGCCCTTCTCCTTGAGCAACAAAATGCGTTTTTGCGTTCTAAAATTGATCAAAAAACGAACGTTCTCATCGAAAAACCTGGACGTCACTCAGGGCAAATGGTAGGGCGTTCCCCTTGGCTTTTACCTGTTGTTGTCGATACAGAAGCCTCTACAGGTAGCGTGATAGAAATTCATATTAAAAATGCAAGCTCAAACAGTTTTGTTGGTGAAGTGACAAATAGATAAACATGCCTCTAATACCTTGTTCAAAAATAAATATTTTGGAAAACTCTTTTATTTTAAAAGCAAATGATTACATCTAAAGCGTGCACTTTTTGTAAAAATTGTCTTTTATAAAGTTTACTTAACAAAATGTGCAATATTTATGTAAATATGGAGAATAGGCTGAAAGCTTCAACCGAAAAAATAAAGCGTATTAAAGAAAAAGTAAATATGTCCCTTGAAAAGGCTGATACCTTGAAACAAACAAGCGCTTCAGATGTGAGCCAAGTTGTTTTGATTTTCGAAAATAATAAATATGCAAAAGCAGTTTTTGGTAAATTTGACGAAAATCTCGCTTATATCGAAAAAAAACTCGAACTTAGTATTCATCCGCATGGTAATGAAGTCTTAATCCGTGGAAATATTTCTGTTATAAAACGTGCGCAATATGCATTGCAGCAGCTTTATGAACGTGCCAAAACACATCAAGAGCTCACTTTATCAGATATAAAAGGAGCGATTGCTATGGCAAATATACCAAAGAAGCAGAAAGAAGACACAATAACACACAAATCTGCAACGAAACGTATAGCAGCTCGGTTGAGTACCCATAAAAAAATAATTCATGCAAGAACTCCAACACAAGACGCTTACATAAGTGCTATGGAGCATACTGAACTTGTGTTTGGTGTAGGACCAGCAGGAACAGGAAAAACGTATCTTGCTGTTGCTCATGCTGCAATGCTTCTAGAACGTGGTATCATTGAGCGAATTATTCTCTCACGTCCGGCTGTTGAAGCTGGAGAACATCTTGGTTTTCTTCCCGGTGATCTCAAAGAAAAAGTCGACCCATATTTACGACCACTTTATGATGCTCTTTATGATATGATGCCCGCTGAAAAAATAGAACGCATTTTAGCCTCTGGTGTCATAGAAATTGCTCCTCTCGCCTTTATGCGCGGACGAACACTTGCCCATGCTGCTGTTATTCTTGATGAGGCACAAAATACTACGCCCATGCAAATGAAAATGTTCCTCACACGTCTTGGAGAAGGAACACGTATGATTGTTACCGGTGACGTAAGCCAAATTGATTTGCCTACAGGGCAAAAATCAGGTCTCATTGAAGCAATTCGCATTCTTTCAAATGTAGAAAATATTGCAATTGTGCATTTTGATGAAAAAGATGTTGTACGCCACCCACTTGTTGCTGCTATCGTTCGTGCTTATGATCGTGATTCCGAAATACAAAATAAAAAAAAATCATTCGCATGCGATGCATTAAAAAATGAATTTGATTCATCATGATTATTATTGATATAATGATTAAAAGCGCAGGGTGGAATGATGAGAAAATGCTTTATAATATCACTGAAAAAGCATTAATGGCAACTATGCATCATGTTTCATTGGCAAATGTTGTAAGCGAGATTAGCCTGCTTTTTACGGATGATGAACATATGGCACAAATCAATGCACAATGGCGCAACAAAAACAAATCTACTAATGTATTATCCTTTCCTGCTTTTCCACTTAAAGCTGGAAATCGACCTGGTCCCATACTCGGTGATATTATTATTGCCCGAGAAACTGTTGTTTTCGAAGCAGAGAAAGAAGGAAAAACATTTCAAGACCATTTAACACATATGATTGTTCATGGTATCTTGCATCTGCTTGGTTATGACCATGAAACTGATGATGAAGCATATAAAATGGAAAAGCTCGAAAGAGAAATTCTTCAAAAGCTTTCCATAAAAGATCCTTACGCATAATTGTCTATCAATGATAAAATTTAACTTTTAAAATCAATATTACCAGCATACCATTTAAAGCCTCTTATTTATCTATTATAAAAAAGAAAGTCTAGAAGATTTCAAAACCATGGCAAACAAAATAAATGCACAAAATAATAGTCAAGCATCTTCTAATAATGAAAAAGACCCCTCTCAGCAGACGAATCATACAGAGAAATATTCCCTGATGAATCATTTATTTTCATTCTTACGGGGTCGTAATTGTGCATCTACGTCACTGCGCGATGATCTTACCGTTGCACTCACGACTAACAATGAAAAAGATCCCGCCCTCTTCTCACCTGAAGAACGTACTATGCTGCATAACATTTTACGCTTACGTGAAGCACGCGTGGATGATGTTATGATACCTCGTTCTGAAATCGAAGCATTAGAAATAAACACCTCTCTTGGAGAAACCCTTAAATGTTTTGCAAAAATTGGTCATTCTCGTATCCCCGTTTATGCTGAAACTTTAGATGATCCGCGCGGCATGATCCATATCCGCGATATTCTTAACTACATCACTCGCTTTATTATCAACCCAACAAAAACCGAACAAAAATCTGATTTGCTTCAATTAAACCATACAGACTTGCATACTCCAATCGGTGAATTGGATTTGATCCGAACAGTTCTCTTTGTTCCCAGTTCTATGCTTGCAAGCAAATTATTAACACGGATGCAAACTACACGAACTCAAATGGCTTTAGTTATTGATGAACATGGAGGAACAGATGGTCTCGTTTCAATGGAAGATATTGTTGAGTTAGTCGTTGGGGATATCGAAGATGAACATGATAATGTCGACAATGCTATCGTACGTGAACCAAATAATAAATGGCTCGTTGATGCAAGAACTGAACTAGAAGATGTGGAGAAAGCTCTTGGTCCTGATTTTATCGTAGGGGAATATGGTGATGAAGTTGATACTATTGGTGGTTTGATCGTCTCAATTCTTGATCGCATTCCTGCTAAAGGTGAAATTGTCGAAGCTGTACCTGGCTATAGATTTCGTATTTTAGAAGCTGATAAACGCCGGATTAAACGATTGCGCATTTTTCGCATTCCCAAAAATGAGAATCTTGAGAACAATGCCATCCCTAAAGAATAGTCCAGTATTTTTAAACAATTTCATCGTTTTTTTGTTCTCTGTTACAGGCTGGAAGCGCCAAGCATGGATATTTCTGTGTGGTGCTCTTACTTCTTTTGCACTTCCACCCTTTTATTTAACGCCTCTTTGCTTTTTAACTTTCCCTCTCTTTATTGTTTTACTTGACTCAATACGGGCCACCAAAAACAATAAAAAACATTTTTTTACTTACGCTTTAAGCTGTGGAACATTTGGTTTTAGTTATTTTATTTGCGGCCTTTGGTGGCTATGCAATGCTTTGTTAACAGATCCAGATTCTTTTGGTTGGGCAGTTCCATTAGCCATTTTATTCCCTCCACTCTACCTTTCTCTTTATTGGTTTTTTTCTGGTTTCATTGTCGGTTTATTATGGACAAAAGGAATAGCACGCTTTTTTGTTTTAGCCTTTGCATTAGGATTATCCGAGTGGTTGCGTGCGTTTTTATTCACAGGATTTCCATGGAATTCTCTTGGCTATACAGCCATGCCAACCCCAATGTTCATGCAATCTGATGCAATCGTAGGACTTTACGGAATGAATATTCTTGCTGTCTTAGCCTACAGTTTGCCAACTGTTTTATTAACGGATGAAAAAAAGAAAGTGGCACTTTCTCTTTGCTTATCACTTATATTCATTCACTGTGGTTTTGGGTTTTATCGTCTTCATACTATAGAAAACACAACTGAAGATCAAAAAAGTGCTTATTGGGTGCGCATTGTTCAACCGTCCATCCAACAAAATATAAAATTGCGTGATAATACACGAGAATCTATGTTGGAAGCACATATGAAGCTAAGTGCAACGCCAACAACCGATCAAAATTCAGAACCCGATTTTATCGTATGGCCTGAAGCTTCCGTTCCTTACCTTCTCTATGATAATTCATCTATCACAATGCGCATTGCCTCTCTTTTAAAACCTAAACAATGGGCTATTGTTGGAGCAATACGCGCCAGCAATGATCTACCTCATTCCCAAACACAATATTTTAATACAATTGCAGTCATTAATGCTCAAGGTAATATTTTAAATACTTCCGATAAACTTCATTTGGTTCCTTTTGGTGAGTATCTTCCTTATCAGAATTTATTGAAAAAAATTGGATTGCGTACCCTTGCTGATAATATTGGTGGATATAGTGCTGCAAGTGTGCGCAAAATTGTTACAATGCCAAACGGATTTTCTTATCTACCCTTAATTTGTTATGAAGCAATATTTCCCCATGAAATGACTTTTAAAGGCTCCCCACCTCAAGCAATTATTAATATTACAAATGATGCATGGTTTGGTGTAACACCTGGACCCTATCAACATCTTCAACAAGCACAGCTTCGTGCCGTTGAACTGGGAATCCCCCTCATACGGGCCGCCAATAATGGCATATCAGCTGTTATTGATTCTTATGGACGAATCGTTGTAGCTCTTCGACAAAATGCTGTGGGCATTATTGATTCACAAGTTCCATCATCCATTACCCCTATAGGAAGCAATGAATACAGAACTTTCTCTACTTTTATCTTATTCATCCTTATGCTATTGTGTCGTATTGGTTTTGGTTTTACAAAACAGCTTAAATGATTCAAGTGCCCTTTGTACGGTATTGTGTTGTGTGTACCAGTGATATTGGGAAAAAATATTACATATTGTTTTAATTATATGATAAATCAACTGCGCATAAATATGATGTTGGTTTAGAAGAAAAATGCTGGAAATAAAGAGTTGCATTATGACCGAAACTAGAAAAAAACCTGACCCTATAGATATCTATGTTGGAACTCGTATCCGTTTACGTCGTAATATTTTAGGACTCACTCAAGAGAAACTAGGTGAAAAATTAGGAATTACTTTTCAGCAAATCCAAAAATATGAAAAAGGAACAAACCGTATTGGTGCCAGCCGTCTTCAAGCGATAGCGGAAATTATGGATGTTCCTGTTTCTTACTTTTTTGATAAAGGTATTACCTCCCAACAAGTAGAGGGTTTTGCTGAAAGTGAACACAATTTTATAGACTTTTGTTCTAGCAGCGAAGGGATTCAGCTCATGCGCGCTTTTACAAATATATCTGATGCTAAAGTGCGTCGAAAAATTATTGACTTGGCAAAAGCACTTTCTGAGGAAGATTTGACAAATAAGTTATAAATTAAAATTATATTTTTTCTCTTTTATTCATATACATTTGCATTGACTATTTGCTGTAGAATTAGCAAATGGTGACGACTTTAGTAAGCAATTGATTAAATCGTTGGTTTTCTTTTTTGAAGGAGTTCCTATGCCGCATCAAGATTATCTTTTTACGAGCGAATCGGTATCGGAAGGACATCCTGATAAAATTTGTGATCGTATTTCCGATGAAATCGTTGATATGATCTATAAAGAAGCTGAAAAGACTGGTACTGATCCATGGTTAGTACGCGTTGCCTGTGAAACTCTCGTCAGTGTCAACCGTGTTGTTATCGCTGGTGAAGTACGTGTTCCCGATACGCTATTAAAAAAAGATAAAAATAAAGAATTCATCTATGATGAAACTAGCTTTCCACTCATTAATCCTACACGTTTTCGTACAGCAGCGCGCCGTGCTATTCGTACCATTGGCTATGAACAAGCAGGCTTCCATTGGAAAACTGTTAAAATTGATGTTCTTTTGCGCCCACAATCAGCTGATATAGCAAGAGGGGTTGATAATGCTACGGATCGGCATGGTGAAGAAGGAGCGGGTGATCAAGGTATCATGTTTGGATATGCTTGCCGTGAAACACCTGATCTCATGCCTGCGCCAATTTATTATGCGCATAAAATTCTCAAACTTCTTGCCGCAGCTCGTCATAAAGGAGAGGGAGAAACTGGAAAATTAGGACCAGATGCTAAAAGCCAAATAACCATACGTTATAAAAATGGAAAACCGATAGAGGTCACATCCATTGTTCTTTCAACGCAGCACCTTGATGAAAGCTGGGATTCCAATAAAGTACGTACAGTGGTTGAACCTTACATTCGCCAAGCTTTACATGACATTCCCATTGCAGCTCAATGTAGTTGGTATATTAACCCAACAGGAAAATTTGTCATTGGAGGCCCTCAAAGCGATGCCGGATTAACGGGACGCAAAATTATTGTGGATACTTACGGAGGTGCAGCACCCCATGGAGGCGGTGCTTTTTCAGGAAAAGATACAACAAAAGTTGATCGTTCTGCTGCCTATGCGGCACGCTATCTGGCTAAGAATATTGTTGCTGCTCATTTAGCAGAGAGATGCACCATTCAACTCTCCTATGCAATTGGTATTGCACAACCTTTATCTATTTATCTTAATCTTCATGGAACAGGAAAAGTCGATGAAAAGGTTATTGAAGAAGCCATCCGCAAAATAATGGACCTTTCACCTACCGGCATTCGAAAACATCTTGACCTCAATAAACCTATTTATGCGAAAACAGCTGCCTATGGTCACTTTGGTCGTAAACCAAAACACGATGGTTCGTTTTCATGGGAAAAAACTGATCTCGTGAAAACGCTTCAAACAATGATCCAAATCCCATGATTAAACATAATATACGTAAGAGTGAAGCATTTTTTGGACGCCGACAAGGAAAACAACTTCGAGACAGTCAGCTTACACGTATACAAATGCTTCTCCCCAGTTTGAATATTGATTTAAATGTCCCTCCTCCCTTAAACCTTACATCCTTATTTTCAAGCAAAGTAAGAGAAATTCGACTTGAAATCGGTTTTGGTGGAGGTGAACATTTACTTCATGAAATGGCATATTTTCCAAAAACCGGTTTTATCGGCATCGAGCCCTTTATCAATGGCATGGCAAAAATATTATCGTCTCTTGAACAGCATCAAAACCATCAAAATCGTCTTCGCCTCTATAATGATGATGCTACACGCCTTCTTGATTGGCTCCCTGATAACTCGCTTGATGGAATAGACCTCTTCTATCCTGATCCTTGGCCGAAAAAGAAACACTGGAAACGACGCTTCATCAATATAAAAAATCTTAACCGTTTTGCTCGTGTTCTTAAAATAGGAAAATTTTTTCGCTTTGCTAGCGATATAGACAGTTATGTAAACTGGACTTTGTACCATTGTGCACAACATGATCACTTTGAATGGAAAGCAGAAAGCCCTCAAGACTGGAAACTCCCTTATCCACTATGGAGTGGAACCCGCTATGAAGCAAAAGCTTTACGCGAAGGACGAACGCCTGCCTATCTTACCTTTATCAAGAAATAAATGATCAAGCGCTTTTCTCATAAACAACTTGAAAAATTTTGAATTTAAGAGTATTAATAGTTAAATTCTTGGTCTTATGATGAAGAGTGGGCCGTTGGACCCGCTCTTTTTTAATATCATAAAACTGATGAAACCAACTTGGATAAAATGTATGAACGAAGCTGAAAAAATAAGCAATCTTGACGAACCGCGCCTGTTTGAAGAAGATGGTATCGAAGCACAGGTTGCTGCTCTTGTCATACCATTGTTTAAACCTTTAGGTTTTCGTTTGGTTCGTGTAAAACTTCTTGGTCAAAATGGTTTAACACTTCAAATTATGGTTGAACGTGCCGATGGTTCTATGACCATAGAAGATTGTGAAACTGTTAGTCGAACTGTTTCTCCCCTCCTTGATGTACAAAATGTTATTGAACGCAAATATCATTTAGAAATCTCATCACCTGGAATTGATCGTCCATTGGTAAGAAAATCTGATTTTTTTCATTGGCAAGGGCATCTTGCAAAAATTGAAACCAAAATAACAATTGATGGGCGCCGAAAATTTCGTGGGACACTTACAAATATCACGCAAGATGGATTTATTTTAAACACTGATAAAGCTGCTTATGGAGAAGCCATGTATACCCCTATTTCCTTTTGTGATATCATAAATGCGCATTTAGTGCTTACCGATGAGCTTATTCGCGATGCATTGAAACAAAATAAAGATTTAAGTCAACAATTCATTGCCGAAGAGAACGCTAACGACTCTATATAGACGCTCAATTTCAAAAAATAATATCACTGGGAAATACCCATCGTGTGGCACAAAGAAGGAGAAAATTGATGGCTACAAGCGCTAACAGGCTTGAGATTCTGCAAATTGCAGATGCTGTTGCACGTGAAAAGTCAATCGACCGTGAAATTGTCATTTCTGCGATGGCTGATGCTATTCAAAAAGCAGCACGTTCTCGTTATGGTCAAGAAACCAATATTCGTGCTGAAATCAATTCTAAAACAGGTGAAATTAAATTACAGCGCCTGCTTAAAATCGTTGATGTCGTTGAAGACTATACAACGGAAATTACTTTGTCTGATGCTCTCAAACGTCAAGCAGAAGCAAAAATTGGTGATTTTTTTGCTGATCTTTTACCTCCTATGGATTTTGGACGTATCGCAGCACAATCTGCTAAACAGGTTATTGTACAAAAAGTACGCGATGCAGAGCGCGATCAGCAATATGAAGAATTCAAAAATAAAGTTGGTGAAATTATTTCTGGTACAGTTAAGCGTGTGGAATATGGTAACGTCATCGTTGATCTAGGGCGCGGTGAAGCTATTGTTCGCCGTGATGAATTAATTCCTCGTGAATCATTCCGCTATGGAGATCGCATTCGTGCTTTTGTCAATGATGTACACCGTGAAACGCGTGGTCCGCAAATTTTCCTTTCACGCACACATCCCCAATTTATGGTAAAACTTTTCACTATGGAAGTACCAGAAATTTATGATGGTATTATAGAAATCAAATCTGTTGCTCGTGATCCAGGTTCACGGGCTAAAATCGCCGTTGTTTCACGTGATGGTTCCATTGATCCTGTTGGAGCATGTGTTGGAATGCGAGGAAGTCGTGTACAAGCTGTTGTTGCTGAATTACAAGGCGAAAAAATTGATATTATTCCTTGGTCGCCTGATGCGGCAACATTTGTCGTTAATGCACTGCAACCTGCTGAAGTTTCTAAAATCATCCTTGATGAAGATGCTGAACGGATTGAAGTTATTGTGCCAGATGATCAACTTAGCCTTGCTATTGGACGACGTGGGCAAAATGTTCGCTTGGCTTCGCAACTAACAGGATGGAACATTGATATTTTAACGGAAAAGGAAGAATCTGAAAATCGTCAAAAAGAATTTACTGAACGAAGTAAATTGTTTATGGAAGCCTTAGAGGTTGACGAAATGATCGGACAGGTTATGGCATCAGAGGGTTTTTCTTCTATTGAAGAAATCGCCTATATTGATCTTGAAGAAATCGCTTCTATTGATGGTTTTGACCATGATACCGCCGCTGAAATCCAAAGTCGTGCCCGCGAATATCTTGATCATCAAGAAAAAGAACTCGATGAAAAACGCAAAAAGCTCGGAGTTTCTGACGAATTGCGAACACTTCCTGGAATGACAAGTGCTATGTTGGTTGCTGTAGGTGAGGATGGTGTAAAAACAATAGAAGACTTTGCTGGCTATGCCGTTGATGATTTAGCTGGTTGGAGAGAACGTAAAGAAGGTCAAACACAGAATTTTTCTGGTATTTTAACCCCTTTTGACATTACACGCGCAGATGCAGAAGCTATGGTTTTAGCCGCACGTGTACAAGCAGGCTGGATAGACCAAGCTGATCTTGTTACAGAAAATCCTGTAGAAGATGAAAAAACAGATGATTTGGATGTGGATACACTTTAAATGAATGAACGGACTTGCATTGTGACCCGAAAAAATGCTTCAGCACAAACGCTGATCCGTTTTGTTATTGGACCAAACAACCAAATTGTTCCTGATCTTAAAGCGAATTTACCAGGGCGTGGCGTTTGGATTTCTGCCCATCACGCTGTTATTGAGAAAGCAATCAAACAGAAAGCTTTTCATAGAAATTTTAAAACAGATGTTGAGGTTGCACCAAATCTTGTGCATGTTGTTGATACGCTTTTACTAAAAGCCGCTCTTTCAAGCCTTTCCATGGCACGAAAAGCGGGAGCAATTGTTATGGGAGCAACAAAGGTTGACGCTGCTATCCGCTCTGGTAAAGTTATTCTTGTACTTCATGCTAAAGAAACAACAGAAGATGGGAAACGAAAAATTGCTCAGGCCATCCATTCAATACAACAACAAACAAATCGGACTATAAAAACCATATCTTTATTTACAAGTGATGAAATGCGAGTGGCTTTTGGCTCTAATCCTGTAATGCACGCGGCCTTACTGGACACAAAAGCTGCTGAAGGATTTCTCAAAACAACATGTAAATTGATCAGCTATCGTGACGACAAGCATAGTAAGTCTAGTGAGATGACGGCCCAAGCCGTGAAGGAAGTACAATGAGTGAAAATAACAACGACAAAACAACCGTCAAGAAGACACTAACTCTCAAGAGGTCTGTCTTGGAAACGAGTACGGTTAAACAAAATTTTAGTCATGGCCGTACGAAGGCTGTCGTTGTCGAAACCAAACGGCGTAAAATTACGCGACCTGATGAAAAAGCTGAAACCCTACAGCCCATTACAAAGCCGCATGTGGCCCCCCAGCGTTCTAAACCGCGTTTTGAGGGAAAAAAGCCTCAAGAATCTGTGACCAAAAGCAATCTTTCATCAACTGAAATGGAAGCGAGACTTCGCGCGTTAGAAGAAGCACATATCCAAGAAAAAATAACGCGAGAACAAGCCGAAGAAGAAGCAAGACGCGCTAAAGAGCGTGAAGAAATTTTACAGCAAGAAATTAAAGAAAAAGAAATACATCTCCAACAAGAAGAAGAAATATCGCCAGTACAGACTCCACCTGTTCCCCCTCTCATTGAACAGACAGATATTCCTATTGCCCCTAAACAGACAACCGTGGTTGAAAAACGCAAAATAGATGACAATAAAGAGGAAGAACGGCATAGTCGACGTGCTAATCCTGCTAAATCAGAAATACGTGTACCCAAAGTTGTCAAAGGAGCTGATGAGCGGAGACGCGGAAAGTTAACTCTGAATAGTGCACTGGATGAAGAAGGAAGCGCACGTGGGCGCTCAATGGCTGCAATGCGGCGTAGACAGGAAAAGTTTAAGCGTGCACAAAATCAAGAACCAAGAGAAAAAATTTCTCGCGAAGTTGTTCTTCCTGAAACGATTACTATTCAAGAGCTCGCACAACGTATGACTGAGCGTTCTGTTGATGTGATTAAATTCTTGATGAAACAAGGACAAATGATGAAACCTGGCGATGTTATTGATGCAGATGTTGCCGAACTCATCGCTGTTGAATTTGGCCATACTGTTAAACGTGTTTTAGAATCTGACGTAGAAGAAGGTATCTTTAATATAACAGATAATCCTCAAAACATGCAGCAGCGCGCCCCTGTTGTAACCATTATGGGCCATGTTGACCACGGAAAAACTTCGCTTTTGGATGCTATTCGTAAAGCAAATGTTGTTTCTGGCGAAGCAGGAGGTATTACGCAGCATATTGGTGCCTATCAAGTAGAACAAAATGGTCAAAAAATTACCTTTATTGATACACCAGGTCATGCTGCATTTACCGCTATGCGTGCACGCGGAGCTCGTGTTACTGATATTGCTGTTCTCGTTGTAGCCGCTGATGATAGTGTTATGCCTCAAACGATTGAATCAATCAATCATGCGAAAGCTGCTGGTGTACCTATCATTGTTGCTATCAACAAAATTGATAAACCAGCTGCGAATGCACAAAAAGTGCGTACAGAACTTCTACAACATGAAGTGTTTGTTGAAACTATGGGTGGAGAAACTTTGGACGTTGAAGTTTCTGCTAAAACTGGTCAAAATCTTGATAAACTTCTCGAAGCTATCCTTCTTCAAGCTGAAATGCTTGATCTGAAAGCAGATCCTCAACGAACTGCAGAGGGCGTTATCATTGAAGCCAAATTGGATCGCGGACGTGGGTCTGTTGCAACAGTTCTTGTTCAAAAAGGTACATTACACCCTTCTGATATTATCGTTGCTGGAAATGAATGGGGTCGTGTACGTGCTTTGATTGACGACCATGGCCGCCATGTCAAAGAGGCCGTTCCCTCTACACCAATTGAAATTTTAGGCATGCAAGGAACACCACAAGCCGGAGACCGTTTTGCTGTTGTCACACATGAAGCAAAAGCACGTGAAATTTCTGAATATCGGCAACGATTAGCACGTGATAAAGCTGTTGCGCGGCAAACTGGTTCGCGTGGTTCTCTTGAACAGATGATGACAAAATTGCAAACGACTGGTGTTAAGGAATTTTCTCTTATTATAAAAGGAGATGTGCAAGGATCAATTGAAGCAATCGCTTCAGCATTGGAAAAACTCGGAAATGACGAGGTTCGTGCGCGTATTGTACATTCTGGTGCTGGAGGAATTACCGAAAGTGATATTTCTCTTGCAGAAGCTTCTAACTCTGCTGTAATTGGCTTTAATGTTCGAGCTAATAAGCAGGCACGTGATTTTGCTAAAACACAAGGAATTGAAATTCGTTATTACAACATCATTTATGATCTTGTTGACGATATCAAGGCTGCTATGTCTGGATTACTCTCACCAGAACAGCGTGAAACTTTCCTTGGTAATGCTGAAATTCTAGAAGTCTTTAACATTACAAAAATTGGAAAAGTTGCAGGATGTCGTGTTACAGAAGGTAAAATAGAACGAGGAGCCGGTGTTCGCCTTATCCGCGATAATATCGTTATTCACGAAGGAAAGCTGAAAACACTCAAACGCTTTAAGGATGAAGTCAATGAAGTGCAAAGTGGTCAAGAATGTGGGATAGCCTTTGAAAATTATGAAGACATGCGTGCAGGAGACATCATTGAGACCTTCCGTATCGAACATATTAATCGCACATTATAAAATAATCCAATAACTTTACTCTGTTGTGAAATGAGAAAAGTTATTAGGTTTTATACACAATATCTCTTTTTCCTTATCTAAATGGTCAAAAAAGAGATCTTGTAGCAAGGATAAAACTTTGATGAAAAATGCAGGGCCATCACAACGGCAACTTAGAGTAGCAGAGCAAGTACGTCATGCAATAGCGCATATATTACAGCGTGATATTTTGCTTGATGATATCTTAAAAGATATTGTTATTTCTGTCTCTGAAGTACGCATGTCACCAGATTTAAAAATTGCTACTTGCTTTGTATCACCTCTCAGCACTCTTAAAAATGCTTCTCATACCGATGTTGTTGATACCCTCAATAAACATAGTCGTTTTCTCCGTGGAGAAATCAGTCATGCGTTGCGACAAATGAAATATATGCCAGAACTGCGTTTCCGACTTGATAATAGTTTTGATAATTTTTCAAAAATTGATGCCCTCCTTCGCTCGCCTGAGGTTGCACGCGATCTTCACCATAGTGATACAGATGAGGATTAAAGATATGGCGCGGCAACACAAGAAAAAAGGGCGTCCTGTTTCTGGCTGGGTCATATTTGATAAACCAAAAGGAATGAAATCAACAGAAGCTGTCTCACAAATCAAATGGCTCTTCCATGCTCAAAAGGCAGGACATGCGGGTACACTTGATCCTCTTGCTTCTGGTCTCCTTCCCATTGCATTGGGCGAAGCAACCAAAACCGTCCCTTACGTGATGCAAGGCAAAAAAACTTACCGTTTTCATATTGCTTGGGGGCAAGAGCGCTCAACAGATGATTTAGAAGGAGAAATAACGAAAACTTCTCTCATACGTCCAACACAAAAAGAAATACTTGCTCTTCTTCCTCAATATACAGGTGTTATTTTGCAAACACCTCCACAATTTTCAGCAATCAAAATTGCTGGAAATCGTGCCTATGATTTAGCGCGTGAAGGGGAAGTTGTTGAAATTCCGCCCCGTGAAGTGGAAATAGAAACTTTCAAGTTATTAGAAATGCCTACCAAAGAGCATTCTGTCTTTGAAATAACCTGCGGAAAAGGAACTTATGTGCGCTCTTTAGCACGCGATATGGGACGTGATCTCGGTTGCTATGGGCATATTGCTGATTTAAGACGTATTGCCGTCGCACCTTTTGATGAAGAAGATCTCATTACATGGGAGGAACTAAAAGCGGCCATTCCGCCAAATAAAAACACTACAGATGAGAATAATCGTTCTTTTGAAAAAAACTTCTCAACACTCGATGGGCTCTTAATTGACACAAGCGCCGCATTGGATTGCCTCCCTCACTATATCCTTAATGAAACTCAAGCACAGAGAATTATAAGAGGCCATTCTATCCTCTTGAATCATCACAAAGCACCTCTTGATGAAGAGGAAATTTGTGTCCTCTATAAGGAACAACTTCTTGCTATTGGCACTCTCGACAAAGGTCTATTTAAACCAAAGCGGATTTTCACAATTTAATCGATTCTTTTCCCAACCACCTTTTGCGGAAAGATATTTTTCTCTATCAATTAAGAAAAATATGGTGCTTTTCATTGTCTATATTTACCGTATTCATATCAAAATTTAAGTCAGTGCTATAAGCTAACACCACCACACACTTTTTCCTCTTAATGTCGCAACAATCCTTGCATTTAAAGGATTCATAAGAGGCTTTTTATTTCTTTTTCAATCGTTTTTTACTCATACTTTAGTCCTCGTTTATAATGTACAAGCAAAGATATGGACTGATTTACTCTAAATAGATTTGAAACGAGAAAAGCTTAAGATTTTCAGAACTATCACTCAACATGAAAAATGACAAATAACCATTATAAATCAATTCATTAAATATTGAAATAGCAATTTTTTATGATTATGCTAACAAATTGATCGAAATAATATTAATATATGTAATATTTACAAAAACTGTTTTAACCCTAAGGAAGATGATCAGAGGAAACTTTTAAAAGCATCTCATTGGCTTGAGGTATTGTTTGGCGTTCAATCATGCGGTGCACTCTTATACCGTTAGGAGCACAATTTAAATGACGCAGACGCTTATTGACTTCTGCATCCGCTTTTGTGCGACGATGATTATGGCGTAAATAATCTACCCATGTTGGCATATGATAAGCCTCTGTCCAATATTCAGGTCTTTCAAGATCTCGTAAAAGAACCCACTGACGCGCACCATCACGTAATCGAATATGGCGTCGACGCGACATCACTTTGAGAAACTCTTCAAGATCATTTTCATGAATTTTATAATCGATCATTATCATAATCGGGCCACTTCTTGCTTTGAGGTCGAGTAATAATTCCGGCTCTCTAAAATGATCAAGAGGATTTAAATCTATCTGAGGAATTTCTTGAATTCTAAATTTTACCCCTGCAAGAGCACCAAAAATCAAGAATAGAGAACAAACGCTCAAAGCAATTGTTGGAGAATAACCATCAGCCAAAACTCCCCAGATTGCACTTCCAATAGCCATCCCCCCATAAGATGCCGTTTGATAAAGTGCTAAAGAACGTGCAACAACCCAGCGTGGTGTAGAGAGTTGTACAGATGTATTAAACAATGATAAGGCCAAAACCCAACATAACCCTGCAGGAAATAAAGCAATATGGCTTATAATCAGTGAACGGCTGATTCCCAATAAAAAGCAAGAAAAGGCAAAACCAATAAATGCACTTGCAATAATTGTTTCTGAACGAAAATGATGCCGTACAACTGCATTAATAATACCTGCGGTCATGGCTCCTAACCCAAAACAACCGAGCAATGTACCATAAAGAAGGGCACTTCCTCCAAGAACTTTATGCGCAACAATTGGCAAAAGTGCTAAAATAGAAATTGCTCCTATACCAAAAAGGAACGCTCGAACCATAATACTCAGCAGATTAGGTGACATCGCAACATAACGCAAACCATCTGAGACAGCTCCTAATAGCCTTTCTCGTGGTAATGAGTTGTTTTCATAATTCAACTTCCAGAAAAACAACGCACCAATAAGAGGAATATAGCTTATAGCATTAAACAAAAAAGCAGCCGATGCCCCTAAAGTTGCAATGATGGCACCACCAATAGCAGGACCAACACTCCGCATCAAATTAAAGCCAACACTATTCAAACTAACAGCAGCAGGAATATTTTCCCTGCTCACAATATCTCCTATCGTTGCTTGCCAAGAAGGATTATAAAAAGCTGTGCCACATCCAATCAAAAACGTAAAACATAACAAAAGCCAAGGTGTGAGAAATCCCAAATAGGCTAAAACAGCTAAACTCATGGATATGACCATCATCATAATTTGCGCGCACAACATAATTTGACGCCGATTAAAATTATCGGCTAAGGCCCCTGCCATCAAAGAAAACATAACAAGTGGTAATGTTGTCGCACTTTGAACAAGCCCAACCATGGAATGCGAGGAACTAATCAACGCCATTAACCACCCTGCTCCAACAGCCTGTATCAATCCCCCTAAATTAGAAATAAGAGTCGATGACCATAAATTTCGAAATACCGAATTACGAAAAAGTTTTAACGTTGAAATGCTCTGCATCTTTTCCCTCCAAATCGGTATTTATCATTTTTTTACCATACACACACAATAATTTTTGTATCAAAAGGATGCATAATTGTTTAAAACACTTCTCATAAAACTCTATTTAAATCAATATTTCAAAACAAAAGCTTTTATTTAAAGAAAGACTTCAAAATGCTGTCAAGGACTAGTATTTTAATCTTCTTTCCTATATAAGAACGAAATTAGGTAAGAGTCTTCGACTTTTCCTGTTTTCTCACAGACCCTAGCTGAACGACATCTCGGCTATGGGTGGCTTTATGTTTCTTCGTTTTTGGAAAGGATAATACGATGTCGATTACAGCTGAACGTAAAAAAGCTCTTGTCGCAGAATACGCAAACAAAGTTGGTGATACAGGATCACCAGAAGTGCAAATTGCTGTACTTTCTGAACGTATTTCTAATTTAACAAACCACTTTAAATCTCACAAAAAAGATAATCATTCTCGTCGTGGTCTTTTGAAGATGGTATCTCAACGTCGGCGTCTTCTTGATTATCTTA
Source organism: Bartonella sp. AP9QHHD (assembly GCF_042195625.1). NCBI lineage: Bacteria > Pseudomonadati > Pseudomonadota > Alphaproteobacteria > Hyphomicrobiales > Bartonellaceae > Bartonella > Bartonella sp. AP9QHHD. The sequence continues at coordinate 56,365 of NZ_JBHIOP010000093.1, forward strand.
AAGGAGTTGACCAAAATCGTTATCAGACACTTATAAAGAAGTTAGGTTTGCGTCGCTAAAAGAAAAATGGAAGTGATATTTAAAAAACACCCATTTTTTCAACGTGTTGCTTTTAATTAAAAATTTTAAAAACTGATAAGTTATTATGGGATAGAACTGCTCATCGTTTCGCATTTAAGCAGTTTACTTCTCTTTTCTTGCAACAAAGATAAAAAGTATGTTGTCCACCCCAGATCTTGGAAGTATGCTACGCAAAACCAGAATGTGAGCAATCAAAGATTTAAACACTGGTCATTAAGGATAAAAAATGTTCAAAACGCACAAGATAGAAATTGAATGGGCCGGGCGTCCGCTCACCCTTGAAACAGGGAAAATAGCGCGTCAAGCTGATGGTGCAGTGATTGCTACCTATGGAGAAACGATTGTCTTAGCTACCGTTGTATCGGCCAAAATCCCAAAACCAGACCAGGACTTTTTTCCACTCACCGTTAATTATCAAGAAAAATCCTATGCTGTTGGTCGAATACCTGGGGGCTATTTAAAACGTGAAAGTCGACCAAGTGAAAATGAAACTTTGGTTTCACGTTTGATTGATCGCCCAATTCGTCCCCTTTTCGTTGAGGGATATAAAAATGATACACAAGTTATTGTTTCCGTTATACAGCATGATCTCGAAAACAATCCCGATATCCTTGCGATGATTGCATCTTCTGCGGCATTGACCCTGTCAGGTGTTCCTTTCATGGGGCCTATAGCCGGTGCCCGCGTTGGCTATTGTAATGGACAATATATTCTTAATCCTCATATCGATGAAATGCCTGAATCAAAACTTGATCTTGTTGTTGCTGGAACAGAAAGTGCTGTTTTGATGGTTGAATCAGAAGCACAAGAATTACCGGAAGATATCATGTTGGGGGCCGTAATGTTTGGTCACAAAGGCCTTCAACCTGTCCTTGATGCCATTATAAAGCTTGCTGAAGTTGCTGCAAAAGATCCTCGTGATTTTGTTCCTGAAGATCTTTCTGAGCTTGAAAAAGCGATGCAGAAAATGGCAGAACAGGATATACGAAAGGCTTACACAATTACTGATAAGCAAGAACGTTATGCTGCAATTGATGCACTAAAGACAGAAATCCTCAATAAATTTATGCCAGAACCAGAAAAAGACTGTCAATTTAGTGCAGATCAAATTGCAACCGTATTTAAACAGTTGCAAGCAAAAATTGTTCGCGGAAACATTCTTGATACCCAAAAGCGGATTGATGGACGCAATCTTTCTACCGTACGCCCTATCCAATCAGAAGTAAGTATTTTACCCCGCACACATGGATCAGCACTCTTTACCCGCGGAGAAACACAAGCGATTGTCGTTGCAACATTGGGAACTGGTGAAGATGAACAATATGTTGATTCTTTGACAGGAATGTATAAGGAAACATTCCTTCTCCATTACAATTTTCCACCATTTTCAGTGGGTGAAACGGGACGCCTTGGTTCTCCAGGTCGTCGTGAAATTGGACATGGCAAATTGGCATGGCGGGCAATTCACCCCATGTTACCAACGAAAGAATCTTTTCCTTATACCATTCGTGCTGTCTCAGAAATCACTGAATCCAATGGCTCTTCTTCTATGGCAACGGTTTGTGGAACCTCACTTGCTCTTATGGATGCTGGTGTTCCTCTAGCACGCCCTGTTGCTGGTATTGCTATGGGCTTGATTAAAGAAGGAGAACGCTTTGCTGTTCTTTCTGATATTTTAGGGGATGAAGATCATCTTGGAGATATGGATTTTAAAGTCGCAGGAACAGAAAATGGTATTACTGCCTTGCAAATGGATATCAAAATTGATGGTATTACCGAAGAGATTATGAAAATCGCGCTTGAACAAGCCAAAGGTGGACGAATCCATATCCTTAATGAGATGGCGAAAGCTTTAACCAGTGCACGTGCTGAGCTGAGTGAATTTTCTCCACGAATCGAAGTTATGAATATTTCTGTCGATAAAATCCGTGATGTTATCGGCTCTGGTGGTAAAGTTATTCGGGAAATCGTGGAACAAACTGGAGCAAAAATTAATATTGAAGATGATGGTACCATTAAAATTGCTTCTGCTGATGCTAAAACCATTGAAGCAGCAAAACGTTGGATCCATTCTATTGTCGATGAGCCTGAAGTTGGTGCTATCTACCAAGGAACAGTTGTAAAAACTGCAGAATTTGGTGCATTTATAAACTTCTTTGGTTCTCGTGATGGACTCGTTCATATCTCTCAGCTTGCATCAGAACGCGTCACCAAAACAACAGATATTGTAAAAGAAGGTGACAAAGTTTGGGTTAAATTAATGGGCTTTGATGAGCGTGGAAAAGTTCGGTTATCAATGAAGGTCGTTGATCAAACAACCGGAAAGGAAATCACCAGTGATAAAGCGATGAATGAAGAAAAGTGCGTGGATGAAAAAAAACAACCTGAAAATAAGCGCCGCCGTAAGAAAGAAGAGTAAGTTTTTCCTCTTATCGTATCATGAAATGCCATCCCAACATTGGAGTGGCATTTTTCTTTGAAAGAGTCATATGTGTTATTATTTTTGCCTTTTGAAAATCATGAACTCCCGTATCCTGATCCAAACCAGTGTTGGCTAAGTTTTGGTTTAACAGAAATCCCAGCTCCAGAATGGGCACAAAATTTAAAAGTTATTACGCCTTGGCGACCAGATTTTTTAAAATTTGTCGATACTCAATTTCACTGCTCTCCTCAAATAGATAAAACTTTCAGCTATGATGGTGCATTTTTACATTTGAGCAAATATCGTGGTTTGAACCAAAATTGTTTTCTTGATTTATTAGAATGCGTTAAACCCAATAGATGGATTGTAATTAGTGGGGATAAAACTGCTGGTGCTGCTTCAATGATGAAATGGGTCAAAACAATTGTTCCCATCACCAATAAATTGTCTAAAAATCATGGTCTTGTATTTTGGTTGCAAGTTCCTCAACAAATTGAGAGACATAACATTGCGCAATTGCGCTCACCACCGCTCACTTTTGGTAAATTTCAAACCACTTCTGGTATGTTCTCACACGGACGTATTGATCCAGGATCTGCTGCGCTTGCTTCTTATATGCTCAAAATTATTTCTGGAAAAACGGCTGATTTTGGTGCTGGATGGGGTTATCTTTCTCACGTTGCGCTTGAAAGAAGTGAAAAACTCACCGCTCTCGACCTTTATGAAGCAGACTACAATGCTTTGAGAGCAGCAAAACAGCACCTTAAATCCATAACAGCTCCTTTTCCAATTCATTTTTATTGGCATGACCTTGTACATGAACCTGTCACAAATCTATATGACACAATCATTTCAAATCCACCGTTTCACACACAACAAACAACAGATGTTTCATTAGGAAAAAATTTTATTATAAATGCTGCAAAGTGCTTAAAGCCAAGCGGCAGTCTGCTTTTTGTTGCAAACCGCCACCTGCCTTATGAAACATTATTAAAAAATATTTTCCGCACAGTGTTGATACATGAACAAGCCCATGGTTTCAAAATTATCGAAGCACGCAGATAAACAGAACAAGCAATAACTTTCAAAGAATAAAACGTGAAAGATCGATATCAGCAGCAAGCTCGCCAATAGATTTTCTCACATAAGCAGCATCAATTTTAAACGATGTTCCAGCTTTATCAGGTGCAGTGAAAGAAATCTCATCCAAAACGCGCTCCATCACTGTTTGCAAACGACGTGCCCCTATATTTTCAATCCTTGCATTTAAATCTACAGCAATATCTGCTAAAGCATCAATTGCATCATCGGTAATTTCCAAATGAACCTCTTCCGTTGCCATAAGAGCGATATATTGTTTAATCAAACTAGCTTCTGGTTCCGTTAGAATGCGCCGTAAATCTTCCCTTGTTAAAGGGTTCAGCTCCACACGGATGGGCAAACGTCCTTGAAGTTCCGGTAATAAATCAGATGGCTTGGAAACATGAAATGCACCTGAGGCAATAAAAAGAATATGATCTGTTTTGATTTGCCCATATTTTGTAGCAATTGTTGTTCCTTCAACCAAAGGCAAAAGATCCCGTTGAACGCCCTCACGCGAAACCGCAACACTTGCTCCACCATCCCTGGTTGCAATTTTATCAATTTCGTCGATAAAAACAATACCGTCATTTTCAGCAACACGAAGCGCCTCTTGAATAATTTGCTCCTGATCAAGGAGTTTTTCAGATTCATCATCAATGAGCGGTTTAAAAGAATCCTTTACTGTCGTCTTACGGACTTTTGTACGACTGCCCATTTTGCCCAAAATATCTGATAAATTCATAATACCCATTTGTGCCCCAGGCATACCAGGAATATCAAAGGTTGAAGCACTATTGCTATTATTATCGGCGACTTCAATTTCAATCTCTTTCTCATCCAATTCACCTTCACGCAATTTTTTACGAAAACTATCACGGGTAGCAGGACTTGCTGTTTTACCAACAAGGGCGTCTAAAACGCGCTCTTCAGCATTCACGTGAGCCTTTTCTTTTATTTCATCCCGTTTCTTTTCACGCACAAGAGAAATGGCAATTTCAACAAGATCTCGAATAATTTGCTCAACATCACGTCCCACATAACCAACTTCAGTAAATTTAGTCGCTTCTACTTTAACGAAGGGTGCTCCAGAAAGTTTTGCTAATCGACGTGCAATACCAGTTTTACCAACTCCTGTTGGCCCTATCATTAAAATATTTTTTGGCATAACTTCTTCACGCATCGGCTCATCAAGCTGTTGCCTACGCCACCGATTGCGCAATGCAATAGCTACAGAGCGTTTGGCATCATTTTGGCCAATAATAAAACGATCAAGTTCAGAAACAGTCTCACGAGGGGAAAATACAACACACATTTAAATAGCTTTCTCTAAAGAAGATAATTCTGCATCCAATGTTTCAATCGTAAAATGATCATTGGTGTAAACACAAATTTTAGCGGCAATAGCCATAGCTTTACGAGCAATAGTTTCTGCATCCAAATCCAAATCCATGAGTGCACGCGCTGCTGAAAGAGCAAAATTTCCTCCAGAGCCAATTGCCATAACCCCATCTTCTGGCTCTAAGACATCACCAAGCCCTGTTAGAGCCAAAGTTACTTTCTTATCAGCCACGAGCATCATTGCTTCGAGACGACGCAAATAGCGATCTGTTCTCCAATCTTTTGCAAGTTCCACACAAGCACGCATAAGCTGATCAGGATATTGTTCAAGCTTTGTTTCCAATCTCTCCAGTAATGTAAAAGCATCTGCCGTAGCACCTGCAAAACCAGCAATAACCACTCCGTTCTTTCCAAGACGACGCACTTTACGTGCATTGCCTTTCATAATTGTCTGTCCAAGAGAGACCTGACCATCACCGGCCATCACGACTTTTCCACCTTTTCGTACCGTAATAATTGTTGTACCATACATTATGTCTGGCTTATGTTCTGTCATAAGGAAACTCCTTAATATTAACTTTACTTTTTAATATTGATTTCTTTTCATACAATGTAAAACTCAATTACTATTGTCCTATTTAAGAACATATACAGCAAAACACAATGATTCAGCATAACTCAATTTGTTGAAAATGGAAAAATGATATCATTGTTGTCAATGTAAATTACTGCTAAATAGCTTTATATAAACAGTTTGTGCTTTTTAGAGGAAAATTATGAAAAAAATAGCCATAGGGACCTTAGGTGGAACAATTGCAATGACTGCTGATAGTTTTGGTCACATGCAACCGACTTTAACTTCAGATAACCTCATAAAAAGTGTTCCTGATTTAAATAACGTTGCTGATATTCATGCACAAACATTGATGCAAATACCAAGTGGATCTTTATCGTTTCAAATGCTTTTTGAAATAATTAAGTGGGCAAAACAACAAATAAACGCTGGTGCAGAAGGTATTGTTTTAACACAAGGGACTGATACTCTGGAAGAAACAGCTTTTTTTCTTTCTCTTTATTGGAAAGAAGCCGAACCACTCATCATAACCGGTGCTATGCGCATGCCTCATGAAGCAGGCGCCGATGGCCCCGCCAACATTTTAGCAGCCACTCGTGTCGCAGCAGCCACACAAAGTCGTAACAGGGGCGTTCTCGTTGTCATAAATGATGCAATTCATTCACCTTATTGGCTCTATAAAAGCCATACCGTCAAAGTCGAAACATTTCAATCAGGTCTTGCAGGTGTTTTAGGAACTATTTTAGAGGGAAAACTTATTTATTTCAATGATCGAAAATTTTTCCCAAAAACGTTTGATCTTCCCCAAAACCATGATCATCAAATTGCACTCCTCTATTCCTCTTTATCATCTGATGCAAAATTAATGAAACTATGCCTTGAAAGTGGGTATTATGCTGGAGTTGTTATTGCTGGTTTTGGTGCAGGACACTGTAGTTTTCAAGAAGCAGACCTTGTACAACAATATGCACAAAAAATACCAATCATTATTGCTAGTCGTTGTTGTAATGGCTCAACAACTCGTATAACTTATGGCTATAAAGGCTCCGAAATCGATATGATTGCTTCTGGTGCTCTCATGTCTGGTTATTTATCAGCCGTAAAAGCGCGTCTACTTTTATGGACTTTTTTGGCGCAAGGGCACTCATTAGCACAAATCCGTGCAAACTGGAATGACTGGACTATAAGTTAATGAAAAATGATCTACTATCTTAAAAGAAGAGAGCATGCAAAACAAAATTTACTTGAAAATGAAGCCGCTCATCTGTCTACTCTTAAATCAATTGCTGCTGCAAAAAATTCTCGACCAATACAAATGATTGATACGACTATACAAAAAATTAATCAGAAAGATAATCTGATCAAATCCGTTTCTGACCGATATTCACCCTATCGCGTTTTTACTGCACAAGAATGGTCAGAGTTTCGTGCAGACACACCTCTTACTTTGACTTTTGATGAAATTAAGCGTTTACGCTCTATTGATGATCCTATTGATCTTAAAGAAGTCCAACGCATTTATCTTTCTTTATCGCGTCTATTATCATGCCATGTTGAAGCAGTACAGGAACTTTTTCACAAACGTCAGCAGTTTCTCCATCAAGAAGAGAGTAGAAAAACGCCCTTTATTATTGGAATTGCTGGTTCTGTAGCTGTAGGAAAATCAACCACGGCTCGCATTCTTCAAGAACTGTTGAAAAGATGGACATCTAGCCTTAAAGTTGATCTAATCACAACGGATGGTTTTCTCTATCCTAACGCAATCTTACAGCAAAAAAATCGAATGAATCGCAAAGGATTTCCTGATTCCTATGACATTAAAAAGTTGCTGTGCTTTCTTTCGGCTATAAAAGCAGGTATCGGAAATGTCCGTGCCCCGCTTTACTCACATATGATCTATGATGTTCTAGAAAATCAGACTATTACCATTGATCGTCCTGATATTTTAATTGTTGAAGGTATTAATGTATTACAGGTCAGTGATCTTCCTAAAGATGGAAAAGCTATTCCTTTCGTATCAGATTTTTTTGATTTTTCAATCTATGTCGATGCTGAAACAGAAGTCATTCGTCACTGGTATTTGGAGCGCTTTAAACGTTTGCGTAAAACAGCTTTTCAAAATCCTGAATCCTATTTTCATCGTTATGCCCATCTCAATGAAAAAGAAGCTTCAAAAATCGCTGAGGATCTTTGGCAAACGATTAATTTAAAAAATTTACAGGAAAATATATTGCCAACACGACCACGGTCCAATCTCATTCTACGAAAGGGAAAAAATCATTTGGTCGAATATGTCGCACTTAGACGACTATAAGGATCTCATAACTATGCAGCACCACCACATTCATTTTACCTCAATACGTATCGATAACAGTTGCCCTATCATCTTGGTAAACCAAAGAACTCTTGCCAACTTATCACTTGATGCGTCAACAACAGCATGGATAAAAGTTAATGACTTTACTGGTAAAGCGGGACAAATACTCTTTATTCCTCACGAAACGGGGCATTTAAAAAAAGTTTTATTTGGAATTGGCAATGGTAACGATCCTTTTATCACAGGAGTTCTTGCTCAAAAACTTCCTGCTGGTCAATGGCATTTAGAAGGTACAACCTCTGATGAAATAAATACCTATCTTGGATTAGCATTCGGTAGCTATCAATTTAATCGCTATCGTCAAAATTCTTCTTTCAAATCATTATCTATCCATGTCAATGAGGCTATTGATCTTAATGAACTCCAACGAATTTATGAAGCTGTCTTTTTCGTCCGTGATCTCATTAATATTCCAGCCAATGATATGAACCCTGATACTCTCGAAAAAGAAGCTCGAAAACTAGGAAAAACCTATGGTGCTCATATCAAAAGTATTTGTGGAGACGATCTCTTAACCCATAACTTTCCGATGATTCATGCTGTAGGACGAGCAGGCAGCACTGCACCACGACTGATTGAGTTACTCTGGGGGCAAGAACATCATCCTAAAATAACGTTGGTGGGCAAAGGCGTAACTTTTGATACTGGAGGCCTCGATATTAAATCAGCCAATAACATGTTGCTTATGAAAAAAGACATGGGGGGTGGAGCAAACGTTTTGGGATTGGCTAAACTTATCATGGATGCAAAATTGCCTTTCCGTTTACGCGTTTTGATTCCAGCTGTAGAAAATGCAATTTCTGCGAATGCTTACCGACCAGGTGATATTCTTAAAAGTCGTAAAGGTTTAAGTGTTGAAGTAGGTAATACAGATGCTGAAGGGCGCCTTGTCCTTGCCGATGCACTCGCCTATGGTGATGAAGAAAGTCCACAATTCATGCTTTGTATGGCTACTTTAACAGGGGCAGCGCGTATAGCATTAGGACCAGATCTTCCCGCATTTTATTGTAATGATTCAATATGGGCACAACAAATTTCTGAATCTGCTCACGCTGTCTTTGATCCTCTTTGGCAAATGCCCCTTTGGAAACCTTACCAAGAGATGTTATCATCACCAATTGCCGATCTTAACAATGTAACTGGAAATAGCTTTGCTGGTTCTATAACGGCTGCTTTATTTCTTAATTCTTTTGTTGAAAAAGCTGAACATTTTGCGCATTTTGACCTTTATGGATGGGTTCCAAAAGAAAAACCAGGATACCCTATTGGTGGATCAGCACAAACTATTCGTGCCCTTTATAATATTTTTAAAAAATGAATTTTGACACAAATATCCACAAAAATGGACAATTTTGCAGCTTAAAGAATAATTGGTCTTACACTGTGTTCTTAGTTTTGTTTGAGGATAAAAACCTTACCAATACAGTTTTCATGAGTTTGTTTAAAGGTAAGGAGTAACAAAATGGAAAGCAAAAAGATGATCTCTAAAGACCCAAGACTTCATGCATTCAGAGATGATCTAGCAGATCAACGTCTTGAAACAGAAATTACAGCTCAACGCTTTGTTCAAGGTGAAAAAAGACGTGTTAATACAGCGGTCGCTGGACTTTTTAAAGAAAATAGTAAAAAAAGTGAAAGACAAACAGAATGCTTATTGGGAGAAGAACTTCTCATTTTTGAACAAGGGGAAACATTGTCGTGGGGACAATCACTCAAAGATGGTTATGTCGGTTATATTGATACAAAAGTTCTTTGTACATCAACCATAAAACAAACACATGTGGTTTCAGTACCACGCACATTTAAATATTTACACGCTGACTTACGTGGACCAATAGTATCCCCATTATCTATGGGAAGCAAAGTCAGTGTTGTTGATGAAATTGAAGTCCGTGACACAATGTATTCTATTCTTGAAAATGGAACAGCAATCATTACGAGCCATCTCAGCCCCATTGGACGCGTATATGAAGATTATGTCACAGTTGCAGAAACCTTTATCCGTACACCTTATCTTTGGGGTGGTGTCAGCGGTTTTGGAATTGATTGTTCGGGACTCATTCAGCTCTCTATGATGATGACCGATCAAATAGTCTTACGTGATACCGATATGCAGCAAGAAACTATAGGCAGTCTTCTTACAGATACTGATAAACTTCAACGAGGTGATTTAATTTTTTGGAAAGATCATGTTGCTATTATGGTCGATCACGCAAATATTATTCACGCAAATGGTTTTTCTATGGACGTTATGATTGAGCCATTGGAAAAAGCAATTACGCGTATCGCTAAAAAAAATCAATATCCTATCGCAAAACGCCGTCCAATTCAAGAAACTTAATACATGCCTCCTATAAAAAATTAATTGAATGTTTTTATTATGCAATAGATTGATTTATAAGGATAATTATCCATCATTCACTCTGCATCAAGCATTCTAAATATCGTAAAATTCTCTTATTTCAAATCTGTTTTTATGTTGAATCAATCAAAATCGCTTGCTTGTTCATCACAAGCGAAATTGATGTATAAGTAAAAATGATTACGAAAAGAAAAATATCCCTTCTGAATGCTCTCAAATGCCAAGAGCTATCATAACTAACATTGGAACCAGCTTACTCCTTCACAAGCGTAAAGATAGTGGCGCTCAATAGATTTTATCTTATAAAGCTCTACCATTATACCATTCACGAGTGCCGGCACGAAATGGGCTTTGGAATATTGCGAGATGCCTCTTTTAAACAACCCCGCAAATATGCAACACAATGGCGTTCTATATTACGTAAGGGATATGCCCCTCTTAATCAAAAGCAACATTTTTTGAAATTTTTCCTATTATCGATATCTTATGAAAGAAATACTCCTAATATCTCTCGGTGCATCCAAGACAATCTCTCAATAATAATCGCGAAAAGTATAAATCCATTATCTACCACCATTTTTATGCTTATGAAGCGTGCAAAGGCATCATTATACACTTTGCCAATTCTCAATGTTGCGATAACCCTTGGCTATTGGAGAGTATTCTTTCAACACGTATTTTATTTCTTTCTTAAATAATTTTATCCACATGACCCGCCCCGCTTGGAACGTGCAAAAGAATGGTTTTGACTAATTTAACATAAAACAGATTTGAAATGAGAAAATTTTTATGACCCTGGACTTTCCCATTCAACATAAAAAATATAAATTATTATTTTAAATCAATATATTGAATTATATTTTCTTCTTATAACACATTAAAGAAGATGATTTTTCAATACCTGAACCAATGGTTTATCAGCATCAGGCATAGGGTATTTATCAAGATCATTAATAAAAACCCATTCTAAATTTTGGCCCTCTCGTCCTTGCGCAACGCCCTCATAATGGTCACAAAGATACAATGGCATTAAGAGATGAAATGTTTTATAGCTATGACTTGCAAATGTTAAAGGGTGTAAATTATTTGGTTGAACATAAATACCAAGCTCTTCCTCTAATTCACGAATCAATGATGCTTCCGGAGTTTCACCTTGCTCAACCTTGCCACCAGGGAACTCCCATAAACCAGCCAATGATTTTCCTTCAGGACGCTGTGTAAGCAAAACACGATTATTCTGATCTAACAGTGCACATGCAACAACAAGAAGAATGGAACTTTTCATACACATATCACTCCCCAATAGGGAACATAAAGATAACTGACTTTTCTATCATATCCCCTCTGCTCCTAAAAGAGCTCACATACCCCATTTGCTCTGAAAAATAATAAACTGTTAAATATAAAGTGCATCCATTAACTTCTGTAATCGCTATTGATCATAACGTACTCTTTTGTTAAATCGCAAGACCAAACCGTCGCCGTACTCTTACCCAAACCGATATCAACACGAATCGTGATGTGTTTACCTTGCATATAAGTACCTATTGTCTCTTCACAATACTCAGGATCTCGTACGCCATTCACGGCCACACGATGCTCACCAAACCAAATCGTCAATAGATCACGATCGACTTCAACACCGGCCTTCCCAACTGCCATAACGACCCGCCCCCAATTCGCATCTTCACCGGCAATAGCCGTTTTTACGAGCGGTGAATTTGCAATTGATAAAGCAATAGTTTTAGCTGCATTATTTGTTGTAGCACCCACCACATTAACCTCAATTAAATGACGAGCACCTTCACCATCACAAACAACTTGTAGTGCAAGTTCATGCAGAAGTGCACTCAATTGTTTCACAAAAACCCCATAACGCGGATCAGATTTACTTGTAAGACATGGAAAATGTTCTTTTCCTGTCGCAAACAACATAAGCGTATCTGAAGTTGAGGTATCGCTATCAACAGTAATTGAATTGAAAGAACCCTCAACTGCCTCTGATAACATGGATTGGAGTGCATCCGAAGAAATGGTAGCATCACTAACCACAAATGACAGCATTGTCGCCATATCGGGTGCAATCATACCAGCACCTTTTGCAATTCCATTAATGGTAACACGCTCTCCCCCACAGTCAAAAGTGCGGGTCGCAAGTTTTGGAAATGTGTCCGTTGTCATTATGGCTTTTGCAGCTTCCAACCAATTTCCCTCTTCTGCTGTCTCTGTCATACTTGGTAAAAGATTGACAATACCCGATGCATCCATTGGCTCACCAATAACACCCGTAGAAGCTATAAAAATTTCATCTTCTCTAACCTTTAAAGCGTTCGCTGCTGCACAAATAATTGCATCGGTTGTGTGCTTTCCTTTGCTTCCTGTAAAAGCATTTGCATTTCCAGAATTCACAACAACACCCCTCGCAACCCCATGAGGAAGCGATGCACGACAATGCTCTACAGGGGAAGATGGACATTTTGAACGGGTAAAAACACCGGCCACACTCACTGGCTTATCGAATATGATGAAAAGAAGATCTGTACGATCTTTATATTTAATCCCAGCTTCAGCTGTTGCTATCCGTACACCAGATAATGGAGAAAGCTCTTGGATCTTTTGAGGCGACAAAGGAGAGATTTTCAAAACCACAATATGCTTTCTATAAAAAAATGAAATGATTGCAGATCAATAACCTCTCATAGAAAACTGCTAGGCTTTTTGAACAAAACTAACCTAGCAAATTATCTATTAAAGAGGCTATCTACTTATTTTTACTAGCTATTCCGTATCTTCTTCATCAGATGTCTCATCGGGAAGTAGCGTCCCATTTTGATGAAGCGATTCCATGATTTTTGTAACATTAGGATCAGGGTATTTCACATCTATCTTGCTACGCAAATCAACAATCAGTTCTTGATAGCGCTTTTTTATCAGCTGTGTCCGCAACATCTCTTTAACATCATCAAATGCAGGCGGTTGTTTTACACGACGATCTTCTAATTTAATAATATGCCAACCAAAAGGACTTTCAACGGGTTGTTTTGTGTATTCGCCAACTTTCAAACCAAATGCGGCATCTTCAAAAGGCTTGACCATTTGACCATGGCTAAAATAACCAAGATCACCCCCAACGGCAGCAGAACCATCTGTTGAACTTTTCTTTGCAATCTCTTCAAAATTTTCGCCTTTATTTAAATGCTTAATGATAGCTTCTGCTTCTTTTCTCGTTTTGACCAAAATATGACGCGCTTTAACCTCATCCTCTTTAGGTAAAGCAGCAACTTCTTGCTTATAAAGAGCTTCCAAATCAGTATCCGATATTTTATCAACAATCGCCTGTTTAAAATAAAGCTGTTGAAGAACATTGTCACGCATGACTGCCATACGTTTATCGTAAGCTTCTGTCTTATCAAGACCTTTGCTTCTTGCTGCTTTTGCGAGGGCCTGCATATCTAAATAAGCTTTTAGAACCATCATACGGCGTTGTTCATCAGGAAAACGTGCTAAATTAGGATTTATTTCAAGCGCTAAATCATCCAATTGGCCTGCTGTAATATTTTTCCCATCAATAACCGCCATAACATGAGAAGGAGAAACGGCTTTTTCAGAAGCTTTCTCTAAAGTCTTTAAATCACTCGACGATGAATTCAAACCTTCTTGAGCACTCACCCCTAAACTTGTACTTGCCAATAAAGTTGATGCTAAAAAAAGCGTGATAAAGTTAAATTTCATAAATATACTCCTTAAAAATGAAGGCAGGTTCAAGATTCCAATTTTCTTTACCATAACACTTTAATCTTTAAACATAGAGAAATAAATTAGTAATTTTATTTAAAAAAAGTATAAAATTATCCTTTTATCTCAGTTTCTCCAATCCTATCTAATGCAGATGAAAAACATGATAATAGAGAAAAATGACATATTGTATCTTAAATTACTTTGTATTGTATCAGTTAAATAGCATACTTAAAGTTGACATAAAGCGCTTAGCCTCTTATCTCTACTTTACAATTAGAGTGAAAAATTGCACACCAGCAAGTATAATGGTACCATCTGCATTTCATGATGTCACTAATGATATCAGATAATTTGAAGAAAATGTAGAGTATGGGGAGAGCGTATGAATTACCCAACAAGAGTGACAACAATTAAAAGAAAGGGCCAGAGATGGTCAGTTTAGGTGTTTTTGCCCGTAAGTTTTTTGGTTCAGCTCATGAGCGACATCTCAAAGCACTCCGCCAAAAAGTTGCACAAATTAATGCTTTGGAAGAACAATTCGTAAAATTAAGTGATGAGCAGCTTTGCCAAAAAACAGATGCCTTTCGTAAACGTCTTAGTGAAGGTGAGAGTGTTGATTTGCTCTTACCAGAAGCTTTCGCGACTGTTCGTGAAGCCGCAAAACGTGTTTATGACATGCGTCCTTTTGACGTGCAACTTATTGGTGGAATGGTCCTTCACGACTGCGGCATAGCTGAAATGCGTACTGGTGAAGGTAAAACATTAATGGCAACTCTACCAATTTATCTCAATGCATTGGAAGGTAAAGGCGTTCATGTTGTGACAGTAAACGATTATCTCGCCAGTCGTGATGCTGAAACAATGGGGAAAATTTTTAGTTTTCTAGGGCTTACAACAGGCGTGATTCTTCATGATCTTGATAGTGATGCCCGCCGAGAGGCCTATGCATGCGACATCACCTATGCCACAAATAATGAACTAGGTTTTGATTATTTGCGTGATAATATGGCCTTCGATCATAGTCAAATGGTCCAACGTGGACATCATTACGCAATTGTTGATGAAGTTGATTCGATTCTTATTGATGAAGCCCGTACCCCCCTTATTATTTCTGGTCCTCTAGAAGATCGTACTGACTTCTATAACCTTATTGATACATTTATTCCTGCCTTAACTCCAGAAGACTATGAAATAGACGAAAAACAAAAAACAACGACCTTTACCGAAGTTGGTACTGAAAAAATTGAAAAAATGCTCGAACAAGCTGGACATCTTAAAGGTGAGAGTCTTTATGACATAGAAAATGTCGCTATCGTTCATCATGTCAATAATGCTCTAAAAGCTCATAAACTGTTTGCTCGCGATAAAGATTATATTGTTCGCAATGATGAAATCGTTATTATTGACGAATTTACAGGGCGAATGATGCCTGGGCGGCGTTATTCTGAAGGACTTCATCAAGCGTTAGAAGCTAAAGAGCATGTTGCTATTCAACCAGAAAACCAGACACTTGCTTCCATCACTTTCCAAAATTACTTCCGTATGTATAGAAAATTATCTGGCATGACTGGAACTGCAACAACAGAAGCCGAAGAATTCAGAAATATTTATGGTCTTGACGTTGTCGAAGTCCCTACAAATTTGCCAATACAACGTATTGATGAAGATGATGAGATTTATCGAACAGCAGAAGAGAAATATCGGGCAATTGTGCGTGATATCCGTCAAGCTCATGAAAAAGAACAGCCTATTCTTGTTGGAACAACCTCTATTGAAAAGTCAGAACAATTGGCAGAGCGTTTGCGAAAAGAAGGCATTACCGATTTTAGAGTCTTAAATGCTCGCTATCACGAACAAGAAGCATATATCATTGCGCAAGCAGGAGTTCCTAGAGCTCTCACCATTGCAACCAACATGGCAGGACGCGGTACGGATATACAGCTTGGTGGTAATGTTGAAATGCGCATCCGACAAGAGTTACAGGATATCCCGGAAGGTCCAGAGCGGACAGCTAAAATTGAAGAAATAAAAAGAGATGTTCAGAAGCTTAAAGAAAAAGCTTTAGCGGCTGGAGGGCTTTACGTTATCGCTACTGAACGTCATGAAAGCCGTCGTATTGATAACCAGCTTCGTGGACGTTCTGGTCGCCAAGGCGATCCTGGTCGCTCAAAATTCTTTCTCTCTCTTCAAGATGATCTTATGCGTATCTTTGGCTCTAACCGTATGGATGGTATGCTGCAAAAACTTGGATTGAAAGAAAATGAAGCTATTATCCATCCATGGATTAATAAAGCCCTTGAAAAAGCACAAAAAAAGGTCGAAGCACGAAACTTTGAAATTCGTAAAAATCTGCTAAAATATGATGATGTCATGAATGATCAACGCAAGGTTATTTTTGAACAGCGTATGGAGGTCATGAATGCAGATGATTTATCAGAAATGATCCTTGAAATGCGTAATGAAGTCGTAGAGGATCTCGTAGAGGCTTATATTCCATCAGGGACATATTCTGAAAAATGGGATGCAAAAACTCTCGAAGAAGAGCTTCAACAACTCTTTAATCTTGAGCTTCCAGTGGAAGAATGGGCAAAAGAAGATGGAATTGCCGAGGAGCAAATTCTAGAGCGTGTATCAAATGCTGTTACAAAACTTGAAAATGAGCGTACTGAACGATATTCTCCAGAAGTTATGGCTTATTTTCACAAAGCAGTATTGCTCGAAACTATTGACACGTTATGGCGTGAACATCTGGTGAGTTTAGACCATTTGCGTTCTGTTGTTGGTTTTCGTGGTTATGCGCAGCGGGATCCGCTCAATGAATATAAGACAGAATCATTTGAACTCTTTCAAAGTATGTTGAAAAATTTGCGCCGAATTGTCACTTCTAAGCTTATGCGCTTTGAAATCATTCAACACCCCACAGAACCGACCATACCTGAGCAAACTGATGCTGCTTCTTCTGTCTTTAATGATCAAAGTCAAGAAAATGCTCCCACCTTATGGGCACGATCACAAGAAAATAGATTTGTTAATCCACAAGATCGTGACCCTAACGATATAACCACATGGGGAAAAGTTGGACGTAATGAGCGTTGTCCTTGCGGTTCAGAGAAAAAATACAAACACTGTCATGGAGCCTTTGTTTGAAAAGCAAACTATGCAAATGAATAAAAAGCGAAATTATGAGCAAGAATTGCGCACAGCTGGTTTAAGAGTAACACGTCAACGACGAGTTATTCTTGATATTTTGACTGATACAAATGATCATCCTAATGCATTTGAAATTTTTCAGCGTGCAAACAAAATAGATTCGAATATTTCACTCTCAACTGTTTATCGAACCATGAAAATATTAGAAGGAAATGGAACAATTCATCGCCATAGCTTTAGTGGTGGTCCATCTCGTTTTGAGCAAGCAGATGGGCAACATCATGATCATCTAATTGATATAGAAACAGGACAAGTTATCGAGTTTCATTCTGATGTTATTGAAAAGCTGCAAGAGGAAATTGCAAAATCCCTTGGCTATGATATTATTCATCACCGCCTTGAACTTTACGGAAAAAAAAACTCTTAAAAAAGTGATCATATATCATTAGATAAAATACCTCAGGCAAATCAAATTTTATAAAAATTTACCTTTAAAATATAATAGTTTTCATTGGCAAAAAAAAAGAATTGCTTTATTACCCCTCTTTGTATGATGCTATACGGTAATTCATTGCCAATATTATAACAAACAATCATTGCAACAAAATATTATAAAAATTGTATTATGAAAAATTAGGCCAATATTATCATGGTTTCCTTGCCACAAGATCGTATGAGACAGCTTGAAAAGCGCTTTGAAATAATTGAAAACCAAATGACGACGAATCCAAATGCTGAAACATATGTCAAATTAGCTTCTGAATATGCAGAACTACAACCCGTTATTACCTCTATACGCGCATTAAATGCTCTTTACGAAGAGATTACAGAATTAGAAACGATTATCAACGATAAACAAACAGATATAGAGATGCGTAATCTTGCCCAGGAAGAGCTACCATCGTTATATAAAAAAGTAGAGCAATTTGAAAAAGAACTCCAGATTCTGCTTTTACCTAAAGATGTTGCTGATGAAAAAAACGCTATTGTTGAAATTCGAGCAGGAACGGGTGGCTCAGAAGCAGCACTTTTTTCCGGTGATCTTTTCCGCATGTATGAACGTTATGCCCATGCTCACAATTGGAAAGTAGAAGTTATTTCACTTAGTGAGGGGGAAGTTGGCGGATATAAAGAGATTATTGCTACCATTTCAGGAAAAGGTGTCTTTTCTAAATTGAAATATGAATCAGGGGTTCATCGTGTGCAACGTATCCCAGAAACAGAGACAGGTGGGCGTATCCATACATCTGCTGCTACCGTTGCTGTGCTTCCAGAAGCTGAAGATATTGATATTGATATTCGTCCTGAAGATATTCGTATCGACACAATGCGTGCATCTGGAGCAGGAGGACAGCATGTTAATACAACGGATTCAGCTGTTCGTATCACGCATATTCCAACAGGAATTATGGTCGTACAAGCAGAAAAATCACAACATCAAAACCGAGCACGAGCCCTTCAAATTTTACGGGCACGCTTATTCGATATCGAACGACAAAAAGCGGAAAGTGAACGTTCAGCTTCTCGTAAAAGCCAAGTTGGTTCTGGTGATCGCTCAGAACGTATTCGTACCTATAATTTTCCACAAGGACGTGTCACGGATCACCGTATTAATCTAACCTTGTATAAGCTTGATCGCATTCTAGAGGGAGATCTTGATGAGCTTATTCATGCACTCATCTCAGATCACCAAACAGCACTCCTGATGGAAATGGACAATAATTGAACAAATATTCTTTCAAAAATGTCATCCAACAAACTCAAGAAAAATTGCGCATGAAAGGAATTTCTGAAGCCAATCTCGATGCGAAAATACTCATTGAATGGATAACAGGAATAAATGCTGCTGAAAGAGTTTCTAAACCAGATATGCATCTATCTTCTGAGCATATTATACAAATAGAACAGGCTTTACAACGGCGTATTGCAGGCGAACCCGTTTACCGTATTATAGGAGCACGAGAATTTTATGGTATATCTTTTACATTATCTCAAGAGACGTTAGAACCACGCCCTGATACAGAAACGCTGATAGATCTTGTTCTCCCTTTTCTCCAAAAACAGATCGAAAATTCGAGAAGAACAACATTCCTTGATATGGGAACAGGAAGTGGCGCCATTGCCATTGCCATTCTTAAACAAATTCCCCAATCCTATGCAGTCGCTGTCGATATTTCTGAAGATGCCCTTAAAACAGCGACAAAAAATGCAAAAAATGCTGAAGTAGCACACCGCTTCACACCCCTTCTTAGCGACTGGTTTGATTCTGTCACAGATCGCTTTGATTTTATTGTTTCCAATCCACCTTATATCCCCGCAAAAGATATCAAAAAACTTGCAAAAGAAGTGCGCTTACATGATCCATTGCGCGCTCTTGTCGGTGGAAAAGATGGTCTTGATTTTTATCGAAAGCTCGCCCATGAAGCAGCCAACTACTTAAAAGAAAACGGCACTATCGCTGTTGAAATTGGTTACTCTCAAGAAAAAGAAGTTTGCAATTTGTTTGAAACAAATGGCTTCCAATGTTTAGAAATGCGCAAAGACCTCAGTGGAATACCCCGCGCACTTCTATTTGCATGCAAACATTAAAATTCCCAATCATCATCCGTGGTAGCAACCGCCTTGCCAATGACATAAGAAGAACCTGCCCCTGAAAAAAAGTCATGATTTTCGTCAGAGTTTGGTGATAAAGCTGCCAAAATAGCGGGATTAACACGACAAACCTCAGGGGGGAAAAGAGCTTCAAAACCTAAATTCATTAAAGCCTTGTTAGCGTTATAATGAAGAAAAATTTTAACATCTTCTGTCAATCCAAGCGCATCATAAAGATCTTCAGTATATTTGCACTCGATGTTATAAAGATCAAAGAGCAGGTTAAAAGCAAAATCTTTAATTTCTTGTCTTTTGGCTTCATCAAGCTTTGCAAAGCCCAATTGGAATTTATAACCTATATAATAACCATGGACTGCTTCATCACGAATGATTAGTCGAATGAGGTCTGCTGTATTGGTCAACTTAGCGCGACTGGCCCAATACATGGGCAAATAAAAACCAGAATAAAATAAAAAGCTTTCCAGCAAAGTCGAAGCAATTTTTTTCTTAAGTGGATCATTTGCTTCATAACGCTCAAGTACTAATCTAGCCTTTTTCTGCAAATGAATATTTTCTTCTGACCATCTAAACGCATCATCAACTTCTACCGTCGAACAAAGGGTTGAAAAAATAGAGGAATAAGAACGTGCATGAACCGCTTCCATGAAGGCAATATTCGTCAAAACTGCCTCCTCATGCTCTGTTATCGCATCAGCCAGAAGCGAAATGGCTCCTACAGTGTTTTGAATTGTATCAAGAAGCGTTAGTCCTGTAAAAACACGAATCGTTAGCTTGCGTTCTTCATCCGTTAAGCTTGACCATGAGGGAATGTCATTGGAAAGTGGAACCTTCTCAGGTAACCAAAAATTCCCAGTTAAGCGGTTCCATACTTCAAGATCTTTCTCATCATGTAATCTATTCCAATTAACAGCGCACACAACAGGATTTTTGGTTGTAATCTTTGTCATATGATGATCTCCTATAAACTGCACGAAACACAGCCATCTACTTCTGTTCCACTCAATGCTACTTGCCGTAATCGTACATAGTAAATACTTTTTATCCCCTTTTTCCAGGCATAAATTTGTGCGCGATTAATATCACGTGTAGTAGCCGTATCAGGAAAAAATAATGTTAATGAAAGACCTTGATCAACATGCTGTGTTGCCGCAGCATAGGTATCTATAATTTTTTCAGGGCCAATCTCATAAGCATCTTGGTAAAAATTCAAATTCGTATTATCCATATAAGGAGCAGGATAATAAACGCGCCCAATTTTTCCCTCTTTGCGAATTTCGATTTTTGAAGCAATCGGATGAATGGAGGAAGTGGCATGATTAATATAGGAAATAGATCCCGTGGGAGGAACTGCCTGTAGATTGCGATTATAAAGCCCGTACTCAATAACTAATTTTTTGAGTTCCTGCCAATCCTTTTGATCTGGAATAACAATATTATTCCGTGCAAAAAGCTCTTGCACAAGCGCAAATTGCGGTTTCCATTCTTTTTCAATATATTTCTCGAAAAAACGTCCATCTGCATAAGCTGATTTTTCAAACCCTGCAAACATTTCTTGACGTTCGTGCGCAATTAAATTGGAAGCACGTATGGCGTGATATGTCACAATATAAAAATAGATATTGGTAAAATCAATCGCTTCTGGAGACCCATAATAGATCTGCTCACGCGCTAGAAACCCATGCAAATTCATTTGTCCCAAACCAATCGCATGACTTTCAGCATTGCCTTTCGCAATGGAAGGCACACAATCAATATTGCTCATATCCGAAACAGCAGTCAGAGCGCGAACAGCAGATTCCACGGTCTGTCCAAAATCAGGACTTTCCATTGCTTTGGCAATATTCATGGATCCAAGATTACAGGATATATCACTTCCAATCGTGCGATAAGTTAAATCTGTCTCCAGTTCACTCGCCTCACTCACCTGCAAAATTTCTGAACATAAATTGCTCATACTTATGCGCCCAGCTATCGGATTCGATCGATTAGCAGTATCCTCAAATAAAATATAGGGATAACCCGACTCAAATTGAATTTCCGCTAATGTCTGGAAAAAAACGCGTGCACTTATTTTCTTTTTACGAATCTTTGCATTATCAACAAAAGAACGATAATGCTCCGTTAAAGAAATATCGCTAAAGGGCTTACCTGTCACACGCTCGATGTCATACGATGAGAAGAGATACATATCCTCATTATTCCGTGCAAGCTCAAAAGTAATATCAGGAATAACGACACCAAGCGAAAGCGTTTTAATTCTAACTTTTTCATCAGCATTTTCACGCTTTGTATCCAAAAACTTCATAATATCTAAATGATGAGCATGCAAATAAACAGCTCCAGCCCCCTGTCGTGCCCCAAGCTGATTGGCGTAAGAAAAAGAATCTTCCAAGAGTTTCATCACCGGTAAAACACCTGAGGACTGATTTTCTATTTGCTTAATTGGCGCCCCTGCTTCCCGCAAATTCGTTAAACAAAGCGCCACACCTCCACCACGTTTTGAAAGCTGCAAAGCCGAATTAACCGAACGACCTATCGATTCCATATTATCTTCAACACGTAGCAAAAAACACGAAACCAATTCACCTCGTTGTTTTTTCCCAGCATTTAAAAATGTTGGTGTTGCCGGTTGAAAACGTCCTGTAATAATTTCATCCACAAAACTTTCAGCAAGAGCTTTATTCCCTTGTGCCAAATATAAAGCTACAAGACAAACGCGATCTTCATAACGTTCAAGATAACGTTTCCCATCAAAAGTCTTCAGTGTATAGCTGGTATAATACTTAAATGCGCCTAAAAAGGTAGGAAAACGAAATTTAAATGCATAAGCACGTTTAAAAAGCTTTTTAATAAAAGAAAAATCATAAAGCTCAAATAAAGCTTTTTCATAATAACCTTCCTCTATTAAGTAATCTACTTTTTCCTTCAGGTTATGAAAAAAAACTGTATTTTGATTAACATGCTGAAGAAAATATTGCCGCGCAGCAAGCCGATCCATATCAAATTGAATATGACCATTTTCATCATAAAGATTAAGCATTGCATTCAACGCATGATAATCAGTAATCTGATCCGATTTCTGCGATTGTCCTATACCAATTGTTTCCAAAATCTTTCCAATCCCTTTTTTACATAAATAACGTCTTCATCAGTTCCACGCAGCTCAAAACGATAAAGGCAAGGTACACAACATTTTTCAGCAATAATTTTACTTGCTAGATTATAATAGCGACCAAAATTACGATTCCCACCGCCAATAACACCACAAATTAATTTTCGGTTCTCAGCTTCATTAAGAAACTGGACAACGGCTTTCGGCACGGCCCCTCTTCCTTCACCATCTGCATATGTAGGAACAACCAATACATAAGGTTCACCAACCAATGCAGAAGGCTTTCTTTTATCAATTTTGAAGAGTCTTTGCCCAAGCTGCGAGACAAAATGTTCTGTATTACCCGTTGCACTCGAATAATAAACAATAAGCCCCATTAAGCACAAAGACCACTAATCATATCTGGTCTAAAACCAGACCAATGATTTTCACCACAAACAACGACAGGAACCTGACGATACCCCAGAGATTGAACAAAACTGTATGCTTGTTCATCACAGGAAATATCAACAACACGATAATGAATGCCTTTTGCATCAAAAGCGCGGCGTGTAGCATCACATTGGACACAAGATGGTTTGCTATAAATAGTGATCGACATTTTCTTCAACTTTCACAATTCCAAACAATCAACCCTGAAAGGTCAATCTAATAATTTTATAGGTACTCAAGAATAACAAAAAATAGAAATTGTACGCAAAACATGTGGTTATTTTCAAATAATACACAGCTTCCTGAACATAACAGAATTCCTCATCAAATAACTTCAAAAACTATGATGAGAATAAGCGATTATTCTACAACTTAAATGGCAAAGCCCCCTAGTTATAAAACAATCTTTTGCTTGCATTACAATTCCCTCCTGCTGTCTAAAAAACTAATGTTCTAAACTACCGTTTTTCAAGAGCTCTGTTTGCTCTTTTACGGCAAAAATCAATTACAAAAACGAAAGGAAATCCTTCCAAAAGAGACCCTTCAGTAAAAATACTGCTATACCTTTGGCCAATAAACTCTTTACAATAATGGAAATAACTTAGATACCAAACGAAACACACTAACACCCTCTTTTGTGCTTATTTAGAATCACCAATCATTTTGATACTATATATAGTATATACTCTCTCTCTTTCGTCAAGGTGAATTCAATTATTATTTTTAATTTTCCACGATCTTCCCACTAAAATTTTCAGTACTCAAAACTATGTAATAATATAACATTTTGTTGACAAACGTTATATTATTACATAGTTTCCAAAATAATAAGCAACGATGGTAAAAAATATGGATCTGCACTTCAATAAAACAACATTAGGCTATAGGAATAGAATAGCAATAAAGAACTTTTCAGCAAAGTTAAAAGCTGGTTCATTGGTTGCAATAACAGGTGATAATGGCGCTGGAAAATCGACACTGCTAAAAGCCATCGCCGGATTGATTAAACCTCTTAAAGGAAAAATTACAAAACCAAAAAAAAGCCGCATTGCTTATCTTGCTCAGCAATGTAATATAGATCAAACATTTCCAATTGATGTGAAAACGCTTGTAAAAACAGGACTGTGGTCTTTTTGTGGATTATGGAAGAATCAGCGCCCTTATGATTCTAAGATTCAAAATGCTCTTAAAATGGTTGGGCTTACAGAACTCGCACCCCGTTCGCTTGAAACATTATCAGGCGGGCAATTACAACGCGCTCTTTTTGCACGTATCATTGTACAAGATGCCAATATTATTTTACTTGATGAACCTTTCAATGGTGTAGATCATAATACCCAAAAAGACCTTCTTGCTCTGATCACATACTGGCAACAGCAAGGACGCACAATTCTCACCGCACTCCATAACCCTCTCATCGTGCAAGAATTTTTCCCCCAAATGATTCAAATTGATCAACAAAACGCCTTTTATGGAGAAACAACACAGTTTTTAAACAACACCCTTCATCACGTTATGCCACCTCTCACATCCAATTCTTTCCCTATTAGCGCACAAAAACAAAATCTTCTCATCAATGATCCTCTCTTTCTTAGGTTATAAGACGTGTATGCATTTTTTCTTGCCCCCTTTGTTGATTTCCAATTTATGCAAAACGCCCTTATCGGTTCTATTTTTCTGTCTATTAGCGCTTGTCCTGTTGGTGTGTTTTTGATGCTCCGAGGAATGAGCTTGACAGGAGATGCTATCTCTCATGCCATTCTTCCTGGTGTTGCAATTGCTTTTCTGATTTGTGGCTTTTCCCTCATATCTATGACACTTGGTGGTATCTTCGCTGGTCTTATTGTTGCTTTAGCAACCATTTTGATTTCACGAAACAGCTTTCAGAAAGAAGATGCATCCATGACCGTCTTTTATCTTATTGCACTCGCGGCAGGTGTTATTATTATCTCACTGAAAGACTCAACAATTGAGCTGCTTCATCTCTTATTCGGATCGGTTCTTGCACTTGATGCACAAGCCCTTTGGTTAATCACTACTATAATGCTGATTACACTCTGCAGCCTTTGTATTTTTTGGCGTGCACTCGTTTTAGAAAGCTTTGACCCCCTCTTTTTTAAATCACTCTCTCCATTGAGTAAATATATTCATATTTCATTGCTTGGACTTGTGGTGCTGAATCTGGTTGGAGGCTTTCAATCACTAGGAACATTACTTTCCGTTGGTATTATGATGATTCCAGCCATTACAGCCCGTTTTTGGTTTTCACGGCTAGGCCCTATTTGCGCGCTTTCCACTCTTTTTGGAATCATTTCTAGCGTATGTGGTCTCCTGCTTTCTTTTCATCTTTCACTTCCCTCCGGCCCTGCTATCATCATTGCCGCAGGATTTATTTATCTTGTTTCCTGTTTGATAAGTCCACGTGGCTTTATTGTAACATGGTTTCCCCACCTCTTTTATACCTCCTCACTTTAAGGAAAAAAATGTGCCTAAGTTTGCTCAAAAATTTGTTCTTCTTGGAGCTTTATTGCTTGCCCTTTCTCCATTTTCTGCTTCTGCACACAATAAAATCAAAGTTGTTGCGAGCTTTTCTATTCTTGCAGATCTCGTAAAAAATGTAGGAGACAACCATATCTCTATGACCACTTTTGTAGGTCCCAATGCGAATACTCACACTTATGAACCTACCCCCCATGATGCTCAGGCTCTTAGAAATGCTCAAATTATTTTCATCAACGGGCTTCATTTAGAAGGATTTATTGATCGCCTCATTACAGCAAGTGGTACAAAAGCACTTCTTGTCGAAGTTAGCGCTAACATTCCCTCCCTCAAAATGAAAAATCAAGAACATAATGCCCATCACCACCACAGCGTTATTGATCCACACGCTTGGCAAACAATTCCCAATGTCAAAATCTATGTGAAGAATATCGCTGCTGCTTTTTGTAAAATCGATCCACAATCCTGTACCAGCTACAAAAAAAATGCCGAAACCTACATCCAAAAACTTAAAATAGCACAAGATACCCTGAAAACAAAAATTGCTACCATTCCTAAAGATAAACGTATCATTATCACATCTCATGATGCCTTTGGCTATTTTGCCAAGGAATATGGTTTTACTATCCTTGCCCCTCAAAGTGCTTCAACAGAAACTGAAGCAACCGCAGCCGATGTTGCTAAACTTATAAAACAAATTAAAGCGAATAAAGCAACTGCCCTATTCGTTGAAAATATCTCTAATCCCCGTCTCATAAAACAGATTGCAAAAGAAACAGGCTTAACAATTGGTGGAACACTTTATTCTGATGCATTGTCAAACAAAAATGGCCCTGCAGCAACTTATCTCGATATGATGGAACATAATGTGAATACCATCATTGATGCTATCACAAAACATTAAGATCTTCTATAAAAGAGATAAAAAAGAGTTCATAAAATCGTAAGTCTATGATTATGTTACTAATGATGCCCCAACAGCTATAATTGATAACATTGATATGAAATAAAGTTACTTTTACAGAGAAATTTATACTCTATAGATTCTAAGATAGATAAAGTAAGTGGATTTATTGCCTCATGGTGCCCAAACTGTCAGCAGTAGCATTCTATTTTTCAATGCTTTTTTTACAATAACTCTCGACACTTGAAACGATTCATAAGAAGAATTTGGTGTCTCTTTCTTAAAGTATTTTTATCTATCCAACTTCATTTATAACATGCAAGTAGAATTAGTGTATGAATAAAAACCACTTGAAGAAAAAATACCTCTTATGAAGAGTCTCAACACAATAATTGTTGCAATGTTGGAGACTGAAAGAGAGTATGATAATGGCCCCAGCTTGCATTTTTATAAGCATAAAGATGGCGATACACAATGGATTTTATGTTATACTACTTATAAACGACTGCGTGAAAAAATAGTTGGAACAACCTTGCAAGATATTTTTTAAAAAAAGTGCGTAAATTGGCAACCCAATAGCCTTCTGTTTAGGTATTCTGTTTTGTATGAGAGATGCAATTCTATTACGTAAAAAAATGTGTTCGGCAATACTTAATCGCCATTATGTAAGAGACACTGGCTCAGATGTTTTTGAAAATTGCAATACTAA
Organism: Bartonella sp. AP9QHHD; assembly: GCF_042195625.1. Taxonomy (NCBI): domain Bacteria; kingdom Pseudomonadati; phylum Pseudomonadota; class Alphaproteobacteria; order Hyphomicrobiales; family Bartonellaceae; genus Bartonella; species Bartonella sp. AP9QHHD. Next base: position 83,759 of record NZ_JBHIOP010000093.1, read on the forward strand.
ATTAAAAGATGATGCTAAAGACAGAATCTATTTTTTATTTGATGCTTTCATATTCTCCCTAAATTAAGCTGTCTCCTCATTTTAGAAATTACACAAGCAGATAAGCTTATTCTACTTTGGCATACAAAACTGAATACAGCACTGAACCGTCTTCATATTTGTCTCAAACATACTGCTGTATAAAGTTTAGGTTGATTTATAAGCAACAAAAAGCACGCGCTTTATAAGAAAGTAATATCATAAAACCATTAATAAACTGGCAATATATTGAAAAAATATACCAGCTTTTATAGAATGCTTTGTAAAACAATAACATAACTGCCTTTGTCCCTGCTGATTCTTATAGGTATTCGCATCGATCCCTTATGTTATATTCATAAAGATCTGTTTGAGGATGATCTACAGGCAATTTTTAACTCAAGAATATAGAAAAGATCGATGAGATGTTACAGATGTGTTTCATCTGCTTTTATCGCTAAAAGTAATGAAAATTCTAAAACAAGCACGCCTTCTATCTCTCAGTGATTTTTTGCAACTTATCAGATACCCTTGCTGAGAATTGCATAGTGATTTACATGAGAAAAAATAAACTTGCAGCATGCGCGCATAGGTTTCTCTCTAATTTATGTGATTGGTAAAAAAAACAAATGCTTCTTATAGGAGCTCTGAAACTATTTTAGATCATATGGCCAGCGGTAAGATAGAATGCGCCTATTCTCGTAGAGATTATTTAGAACAGCGTCGTATTTTGTGCATCAAATAGACTTCTTATGTTAGGGATCAAAGCTCAGATATGGGGCGCATCCTTCCTTATCTGTAACTCATTTTTTCTCTCTATTTCTCTCATTTGCTTTTATAATACACATAAATTATTACATCAAGAAACATATTATAATATGTTGTTTTTTATAACAAAATTATAAATGAGTAAAAATATGGTTAATAAAGATTTATTCTATATTGATATTTTTTTATAATGAAAATGATGTTTGAAAATTATATTCTTCTTACAGACCGTGAAAATGCAAAATTTCTTCATATAAATGTTTTGACATTCTCAGCGCTATGGGACAATAGATCATTACCAAAACTGTTAAAATTTTGTTTTTAATCCCATCGGTTACAACCTGAGTTTGTAAATGTAATTGAGCAAGTCAAAACACACCATTATCATGACGCAGCATAAAAGAGAGTCGTATCACATCAATTAATGCTTACTTATTATTTGTGCGCTTTCCTGTGTTTTTATTAAAAGTATGAAAATTCTGATGAGCAACAGTGAAACTTAGTTTTTGACCATAGTCGTGTGTCAAGCGTTCTTTTATTTCAATCGTAAAGATGATACCATTCCAACGCGTTAAAACATGGCAACCTGTTCCAATAAGCTTGATAAGCTCAATTTTTGTGTGAAAGACAGGCCCTTTATCTGGATGTTCGCCCAATAAGATTATTTCAGGTCTGAATGCTAAAAGATCAGTTTCTTCACCATAAGAAAATGAATGCCCTAAATGTTGTTCTAAGACATAGCGATCAAGAAAATTCATAGGAGGAGAACCAATAAAATCAGCAACAAATGTTGTTGCTGGAGTATCGTAAATTTCCATTGGTGTTCCAATTTGCTCGATAGCTCCTTTATTCAAAACGACTATTCTATCAGCTAATGTCATAGCTTCTAGTTGATCATGGGTAACATAGAGGCTCGTTGTTCCTAATGAACGCTGTAGTGTTTTTATTTCAATACACATTTGCGCCCGTAATTTTGCATCAAGATTTGAAAGAGGTTCATCAAAGAGAAAAACACGGGGTTGACGTACAATCACACGCCCCATTGCAACACGCTGACGTTGTCCTCCTGATAATTGTCGTGGTTTACGATCAAGAAATGGTTCTATCTCCAAAAGCTTTGCAGCATGTGCGATACGTTTTTTAATTTCTTCTTTAGGAGTTTTACGATTTTTAAGACCATATTCTAAATTTCCACGAACTGTCATATGGGGATAAAGGGCATAATTTTGAAAAACCATAGCGATATCACGATCAGCTGGTTCACGATCATTGATACATTCGTTATCAATGCATAATTCACCTGAGGTAACTTGTTCAAGTCCTGCTATAATACGTAATAAGGTCGATTTTCCGCACCCTGAAGGACCGACAAGAACAAGAAGTTCTTTATCGGCAACAGTTAAGTTTAAATCATCAATGACCAGAATGCCGTTGTCATACTGTTTTTTTATATTTGATAACTGGATTATGGCCACAATTACTTCTCCGTTTCAATAAGGCCTTTGATAAAAAGCCGCTGCATGAAGATAACAACAAGAACAGGGGGAACCATGGCAACAACCGATACTGCCATGAGTATATTCCATTGAGGATCATGTTGAAGTGATTCGACAATAAGCTGTTTTAAAATAATAAGGATCGTTTGATGATTTTGATCCGTTGTGATGATAAGAGGCCAGAGATATTGTATCCATCCATAAATGAACATAATGATAAATAAAGCAGCAATATTGCTTTTACTAAGAGGAAGAAGAATATCCTTAAAAAATTTAACTGGACCTGCACCATCAACACGTGCCGCCTCTAAGAGTTCATCTGGAACAGTCAAAAAAAACTGGCGAAATAAAAATGTAGCGGTCGCAGATGCAATAAGTGGAATAATCATTCCACTATAGGTGTTGACCATCCCCAATTTTGCAACAATCTCATAGGTTGGAAGAATACGAACTTCGACAGGGAGCATCAATGTAACAAAAATAAGAACAAAAGCAGTTTTTCGGAAGGGAAAGCGCATGTAAATAATTGCATAAGCAGACAAAAGTGAAATAATAATTTTTCCAACGCTAATCCCAAGAGCCATAATGAATGAATTCATTAAGAGTGGCCAGAGGTTGGGCAAACCCAGCTGTGCAAGGCCATCACCAAAGATTGTTTTATAATTTTCCAGAGCATATTTCCCAGGCAAAAGAGGAAGTGTTCCTGAGTTAAATGCTGCTGAACTATGAGTTGATGCAATGATAGCAACATAAACTGGAAAGCAAATAATGATAATACCAACAATGAGAATAATATGGGTTAGAAATTTCAAAACAGGGCGATTTTCAACCATAATTTGTTTCCTAATATTGTACACGGCGCTCAATCCAGCGAAACTGGATAAACGTTAAGACAATAACCATCAACATCAATATTGTTGATTGTGCTGCTGATGCACCGATTATTTGATTTCTAAAGCCATCGTCATATACTTTATAGACGAGGATGCTCGTTGCACGCGCAGGACCTCCAGAAGTTGTATTATCAATAATACCAAAAGTATCAAACATAACATAATTGACATTGACAATAAGAAGGAAAAACGTCGTTGGTGAAATTTGCGGGAAAACCACTGTCCAAAATCGTTTAAAGGGACCAGCACCATCAATGGCGGCTGCTTCTATTTGAGAACGCGGAACAGATTGAAGACCTGTAAGAAAAAAGAGAAAATTGTAAGAAATTTGTTTCCAACTAGCCGCAATGACAATAAGAATCATTGCTTGAGTGCCATTAATACGATAATTCCATAGCACCCCTATTTTCTCGAGAAAAAAAGGGATAATTCCGATGGTGGGATGAAAGATAAACAGCCACAATATACCTGCCAATACTGGAGCAACAGCATAGGGCCAGAGCAAAAGCATTGTATAAGCCTTTTTTGCACGGATGACACGATCAACACAGACAGCTAAGAGAAGTGATATTGTCATTGAAGCGACAGTAACTGAGATGGAAAATACTGCGGTTGTAAAAAGCGATTGCCGATAAGTAGGATCAGAAAGAACGGTTAGATAATTCTCAAAACCAATAAAGGTTGTTGTAAAGCCAAAAGGGTCTTCACGCTCAAAAGATGATTTTATTGCTTGAGCAGCAGGCCAAAAGAAAAACAAAAAAGTCACAAGAAGCTGAGGAAAAAGCAGTCCGTAAGAAAGTAGACTATTTTTAAAATATGCATGTTTTTCTTGCATTCATAGGGCTCTTTAAATGTAGAGACTTTAAAAAAGTAAACAAAAAGGACTCAACCGTTTTTGTTGAGTCTTTAATGTTTAACAATAAAACGAAATTAATGATTAGATCTTTCAAATTCACGCAAGAGTTTATTTCCACGTTCAACGGTCTCATCTAAACCATCTTTCGGCGTTTTTGAACCACTAAGAACAGCTTCCAACTCTTGATCAAGAATGGCACGAATTTGTGGTAAATTACCAAATCTTATCCCTTTTGAGTTAACTGTTGGTGGATTAAGATTAATCTGTTTGATAGCTATATCCGCACCTGGCGTTTTTTCATAGAAATGTTGTTTTTTGCTCAATTCATAAGTCGCTTTTGTGGTTGGGAGATAACCTGTTTCCTGATGCCATTTTGCTTGATTTTCTGTTTTTGAAAGAAATTTAAGAAAAGCGGCTGCCCCTGCATATTCCTTTGGAGTATGGCCCTTAAACGCCCAAATAGAAGCTCCCCCAATAACTGAATTTTGTGGTGCTCCTTCTGTATCCTTATAGTACGGTAGCATACCAACCCCCACATTAAACTGAGCTTCAGAAACAATTCCAGCATGTGATCCTGAAGATTGCATAAAAATTGCACAATTTTGTGCCATAAACATTGGTGTTGAATCTAATGCACCTGCTGGACCACCATAACGGAAAATACCTTGATCAGACCACTTTTTCAGGTCAGTCCACATACGCACTTGTAAAGGTCCATTAAATGTAAGTTCTGAATCAAGTCCTTTAAAGCCATTTTCCTTCGTTCCAAAAGGAACATTATGCAACGCTGAAAAATTTTCTATACCAATCCATTGAGCGGCATAAGCCATTGTAAAACCACAAGTTGCCGCTTTAGTCTCAAGAATTTTCTTGGAAAAGTTTTCTATATCTTGCCACGTTCTAGGAGGCTGTTCTGGATCAAGCCCTGCTTTTTTAAAGATATCTTTGTTATAATAAAGGATGGGTGTTGAAATATTAAATGGCATAGAGACGATACGTCCCTGTTCATCGGAGTAATAACCACTAATAGCAGGGAAATAATCTGTAGGATCAAATTCTTGTTTTGTATCAGCCATAAGTTGATAAAATGGGTAGATTGCACCTTTTGCAGCCATCATAGTTCCAGTACCAACGTCATAAATTTGAGCAAGTACTGGCTGTTTCTTTCCACGAAATGCTGCAATGAGTGAAATCAATCCCTCTTCATATTCACCGCGAAATGAAGAAACAACTTTATACTCAGATTGACTTGCATTAAAATCGTTAATGAGACTTTCAGTTTGCTTTCCTAATTCACCACTCATAGAATGCCAAAAGCTGATTTTTGTCTGTGCAAAACTTTCTGTCATCCCCGCTGTGGACATTATGATAGCAACCGTGGCCGCTATGGAAAGATAAAAACGACTCATGCTTCACCCTTTCTGAAGTGATGGAATACAAACTACCCCTAAATTTATAGTATTACACATGAACATGCTATGACAGTTTTATTTCAGAAACATATTCTCTCATTTAAACAGGAACCACCTAAAGGTCAAATGAATTTGTTTAAATTTATTTATTTTCTTTTATAAGCTTTCTTATGTATTCACGAAATACGCGTTTGTAACTATCTGAAAAAAGTGAGATGGCTTAAATAAGAAAAGTCACTTGGTAAAAAGATATAGATCGTAAATATCATTTCAATGACTATTTTAATATCTGGATTTACTTTTTTAAAAAGAATTGTTTATTCTTTTATTATTTGTCTTATAACTTTCGGCTTATAACTTTAACACGATGTTGCTACTGAATTTAAAGAAGAGACAAATAGAATTTTTTTAAAATTAAGAAAATCATTTTGAAGCGCTTAATAGTCTCTTTCCCTGTAACAAGATCACACCCCTCACGCAAAACAAAATGACACTGTATAACCAATTTCCATGCTGTTAAAAAATCTTTCAATACATCTACATTTCATGATAGCACCTATAAAATAAGCCCTAAAGCCTCTCCATTAAAGTATATAAGACTTTTTGTATGCCATCATTTTTACACTTCATAAAAGTGCAAAACGACATCATCATGTGCGATCCTAATGCTTCAACAAATCTTGCATTTAAAATACGTTAAATGAATATTTTTATTCTTTTCTCAATCATTTTTTATCCACACACCAACCCTGCTTGTAATGTGCAAACGAATGATTTTGATTGATTCATTGTAAAAATATTTGAAATAAGAGAATCTTACGTATTAAGGTCTCTTACTCACATGAATAAAATATTAATTATGATTATAAATCAATGTATTATTGTCGTATATTAGATAATTTTTCTTCTTTCATTACGCTAACTTTATGAAGATATATAGTTCCTTTTGTGTTGATGTATTTTTACCTTTGTGCACACAATTGCAATGCGAGATCAGGTTGATCTGTCGTAATATAATGTACAGGCATATCAAGCCAATATGATAACCGAGCTTTTCCATTAATTGTCCATACCCCTACAGTAAAACCAGCCTCAAGAGCTGATTCAATAAAGTTCTGTGAAACAATAGAGCCATCTAAACTTAGATCAGAATAACCTAATTGCTTCCATTCAGAAAAATGACGGTACATATCACCTTCGAAATTATCAACACATGGACCAGATGGTATTCCTGCTTCAATAAAAGGACGAAGGATAAAAGGATCAAAACTAATAGCAGAAACCCGTTCTGATAAATTTCGGCTTTTTATTAGCGCAAGCGCTTTTTGGGATAATATTGTTTCGCGCTCCACTTCACCACATGTCTTGATTTCAAGATGCAATGCAACATTCGTTGGTGCTAAAAGATCAAGCACTTCTTCTAATAAGGGAGGTGCTTCTTGGCTTCCTTTTACGCAGAGTTGTTTGCGTGTTTCATTATCAATGTCGTGAATATACCCCTTTTTTCCAACCAATTGGTCTAGACGGAAGTCGTGAAAGACAACCACTTCACCGCTTTTTAGCAAATGAACGTCGCATTCAACTTCATCAACACCTAACGCTATAGCATTATTAAATGCCGAAAGGGTATTTTCAGGATAAAGATGAGCTCCTCCACGGTGTGCAACAATTTTTTTCTCAGACATGCAAAATCCCACACTTCTCAATTTTAAACGATATTGACGTACAGATTGCCAGATAAAAGCTTATATCATATGAAAATACACAATCATTTTTAAATGATTTTTTCTACACTTTTCGAATATCAAACCCTCAGTCATATTTTATTCTTAAAAGACTTATCCTTCATTTTAATTATTCCCATTCAATAGTACTAGGAGGCTTTGAGGTTACATCATATACAACACGATTAATCCCTCTAACTTCGTTAATAATACGTGCTGCTGTCTTACTTAAAAACGCCATATCATAAGGATAAAAATCAGCAGTCATTCCATCTACAGATGTGACGGCGCGAAGAGCACAAACAAATTCATAAGTGCGACCATCCCCCATAACACCAACAGTTTGAACTGGAAGAAGAACAGCAAAAGCTTGCCAAATTTCATCATAAAGACCGGCCTTACGGATTTCCTCAAGATAAATAGCATCTGCTTCGCGTAAAATTTCTAATTTTTCACGTGTTACAGCACCTGGACAGCGAATTGCAAGACCGGGACCTGGAAAAGGATGGCGCCCAATAAACTGCTCTGGTAATCCTAACTCTCGCCCTAGCAAGCGAACCTCATCCTTAAAGAGCTCACGTAACGGTTCTACAAGTTTCATCTTCATCTGTTCTGGTAGCCCACCCACATTATGATGGCTTTTAATGGTTACCGTTTCACCAATAGCAGACACACTCTCAATCACATCTGGATAAAGTGTTCCTTGTGCTAAAAACTCTGCACCTCCTATTTTTTTCGTTTCTTCTTCAAAAACTTCAATAAAAAGGCGACCAATTGTTTTGCGTTTTTTTTCTGGATCTGTCTCACCTTTTAAAGCATTAAGAAACACATCAGCAGCATTAACGTGAATAAGCTCTATATTATAATGATCACGAAAGAGCGTGAGAACTTCTTCAGCTTCATTCTTGCGCATCAGCCCATGGTCTACCAAAATACATGTCAGTTGATCTCCTATAGCTTCATGAAGGAGTACCGCTACAACAGATGAATCCACTCCCCCTGAAAGACCACAAATCACACGACTTTTCCCAACTTTTTGTCGTATCGTAGCAATTGCCTGCTCACGATAAGAAGCCATTGACCAATTGCCTTTAATAGCAGAGATCTTATGAACAAAATTTTGCAAAAGTTTTGTACCATCCGGTGTATGGATAACTTCAGGATGAAACTGTACCGCATAAAAATGTCTTTTTTCATCCGCAATAGCCGCATAGGGAGCTCCTTTTGAGGTTCCTATGACACGAAAACCTTCTGGTAAAGCTGCCACACGGTCACCATGGCTCATCCATACTTGATAACGAGAACCTTTTTCCCACACTCCATCAAAAAGGGCACTCTCTTCTTGAACTTCCAAAAAAGCACGCCCAAATTCACGCTCATGTCCAGCTTCAACCTTTCCTCCAAGCTGAACACACATGACTTGTTCACCATAGCAAATACCCAAAATCGGAACACCCGCCTCAAAAATTTCCATTGGAGCACGCGGAGAGCCCTCATCAATAACGGAATAAGGACTCCCTGATAAAATAATAGCTTTAGGATTTATGCGGCGCACAGCTTCTAAAGCCAATTGAAAAGGAGCAATTTCACAATATACCCCCATTGCTCGTACCCGTCGTGCAATAAGTTGTGTAACTTGTGAACCAAAGTCAATAATAAGAACAGTGTCTGGATGTGATATGCTCATAGAAAACCAATCAACAATTGTAAAAGAAAACTCATGAGAGTTATGATTTAATCTTTCTCTTTTCACAAGCCTATTTTCTTACGAAAAAGATTATTCTCGTAAAGTTTATGATAAAAAGTGCAAAAATATGGATCAATGTTTTTTTTGCAACACAGATAAAAAGAACCCATCTGTTTGTGTTGTGGCTGGCGACAAAGTAAGTCCATAATTTGAAAAAACTGGTTGCACAGGAGAAAAACTAAAATGTTTCTGCCAAAGCGCTGGCATATCTATTGGAGAAAAATGAGAATGTTGTTGAAGGAAATGGGAAATTTGTTCCTCATTTTCATCTGTAAAAAGAGAACAGGTAATATAGATTAAGCGCCCATTTGGCTTAAGATAAGCTATCGCTTCATTCAAAATATCCCTCTGTTCTGTTTGGCGTTGTTTCACTTGTTCTAATGTTAAACGCCATTTCGCATCTGGACGACGACGCCATGTTCCTGTCCCACTACATGGTGCATCTAGTAGAACTCTATCCATCTGGCCTATTAATGGCTTCAATTCTTCTTTTTGTGCTCGTGTTTGTACATTACGAACACCAGCGCGTCGAAGACGATCAAAAATAGGAGCTAAGCGCGCTTTATCGGAATCATAAGCATAAATTTGCCCACGATTGTTCATATCGGAAGCTAAAGCTAATGTTTTGCCACCAGCACCTGCACAATAATCTAATACCTGCATGCTCTCTTGCGCTTCCACAAGGTGAGCAACAATTTGAGATCCTAAATCCTGTATTTCAAAGTGTCCTTTTTGAAAAGCTGGTTCCACTTGAACATTGGGATGACGATTAAACTTTTCAATCGGTGCAATTCTTAAAGCTTGCCCAAACCATGGAAAAGATTTAAGTTTGGTTTTTGCTAATTCTTTCAGCACCTTTTCTGGTGTTGCCTTTAGGTTATTTACCCGTAGGTCTAAAGAAGGACGCGTTGCTAACGCAGCCGCTTCAGTGATCCAATTATCACCAAATAAAGGACGCAGATGCGCTTGACACCATTGCGGAATATCACCACGAATATAGTCTGGAGCATCCACTAATTGCTGACCTTGCCACGATTTACGCTGTTTAGCCCCTAATAACTGCGGTGCAAACCGATCTTCTGTCAACTCACCGTCAATTTGCTCCAGCGTCATTTTTCCAGAATCTAATAAGGCACCAAAAACGATATCTCGGATATCATCACTCTCCATACGCCATTGTAAAGAATAACGTCGTCTTAAAACATCATAAACGATTGTACCAATAGCTGCACGATCACCTGCTCCAGCAAAGCGATGAGAAAGACCCCAATCCTTTAAAGCTTCTCCTACTGGGCGATGCTTCATTTCTATCTCTGTGAGAACATCTATTGCTGCTTGCAAACGCCCACCTAATCGCATTCATTTCTCCCATTAAAATAATAAAATTTTAAATCATCTAAAAAATAATATTATCGCCTTCTTGCCAATGAAACCTTCTCAACGCCATAAAAAAATTACATTCAATCTTAAAACGATCTGATCATACTTTTTTATAAGATCCAATTTAGAGTATCTAAATTTTTCCTTTCATCTTCTGCCCATTCGTTTTTTATCCTTCTACCTCTTATACTAAAAGATACGTAGCCATCCATAAAAAACTTATTTCCGCCATGCATTACGAAAAAAACAAACTCTTTAATTTATTGGCGTAAAATAAAGTTTACGAGGATTGTCTGAACAATAGAAAAAATCTTCTCATAAAATTAAACAAGCTCATCTTACGTTCAACAAAAAATTAACTTTTTAGAAAATGCTTGGAACCACTATTTGGCATGACCGTTTTTACTCTAATGGCAACTGCCAGACAATTTTAAAGGAGAAAATAATGACTTATAATAATGGAAAAACAACTTCGTCTAAAAGCCGTCATAATACAATGCCCTCAAACAACGGAAAGAAATCCGTTCAAAGTGATCAGACAAACACTCGCCAACGTGCGTCAAAGACTGGACGGAAGACAACAAAAAGTTAATTCTAATTTTATATAACTTATTTCATATAGTCTTAACAGAAAGAATTAGAGTTTTAACCTCTAATTCTTTCCTTTTTGGGATTATTACACCAAATTACAAACAGAAAAAGCGCAGTCTCTCTTTCTTGTTCTCGGCAAATTTTATATTTATGCAATATGATATTAGGCTCTTGTATCTTTAAACTGGCCCACGATAATTTGGACTCTCTCGTGTGATAGAAACATCATGCGTATGACTTTCATGGAGTCCCGCATTCGTAATACGTACAAACGTTGCTTTTTCACGAAACTCTACGAGATCTTTTGCTCCAACATACCCCATCGAAGCACGAAGTCCACCAGCAAGCTGATGTAGAACTGATGCTATAGGACCTTTATAAGCCACCTGCCCCTCCACACCCTCAGGAACCAACTTAAGTTCATCACGAACATCATCTTGAAAATAGCGATCTGCCGATCCTCGTGCCATAGCACCAACAGATCCCATGCCGCGATAAGCTTTAAAGGATCGTCCTTGATAAAGATAGACTTCGCCAGGACTTTCTTCTGTACCCGCTAAAAGAGAGCCAATCATAGCAGCACAAGCCCCACCTGCTAAGGCTTTAGCAAAATCACCCGAAGCTTTTATCCCCCCATCAGCAATAACGGGAATGCCCGCTTTTTCAGCAACTTCTGCAGCATTCATAATGGCTGCAAGCTGAGGAACACCAACACCTGCAACAATTCGCGTTGTGCAAATAGAACCAGGACCAATCCCAACTTTTATAGCATCCGCACCACTGTCAATCAAAGCCTGTGTTGCTTGAGCAGTCGCCACATTACCAGCAATAATAGCTGGAGAAAACATCATTTTTTTAATACGCTCAACAGTGTCTAATACACGCTGAGAATGTCCATGTGCAGTATCAATTACTAGAATATCAACGCCTGCATCAATTAATCGTTCAGCCCGCTCAAACCCATCGTTCCCTACACTACTTGCAGCTGCAACACGCAAGCGACCTTGTGAATCTTTGGCAGCGTTTGGATTTAATTTTGCTTTTTCAATATCCTTAACTGTTATCAGTCCGACACAACGATTCTGTTCATCCACAACTAATAATTTTTCAATACGATGATGATGTAAAAGATACTTCGCTTCATTGAGTTGAACATTTTCACGCACTGTGATTAAATTTTCATGCGTCATTAATTCATAAATTTTTTGTTTAGGATCCGATGCAAAACGCACATCCCTATTTGTCAAAATGCCAACAAGCCGTCCAGCAGTTTCACCTTTAGCACCATTTTCAACAACCGGAATACCGGAAATACCATGAGAGCGCATCAAAGATTTTGCTTCTTCAAGTGTTGCATCTGGTCCAATGGTGACTGGATTAACAACCATACCAGATTCAAACTTTTTTACTTGGCGAACTTCTTCTGCCTGCTCTGCAGGAGACATATTACGATGAATAACCCCAAGACCACCAGCTTGAGCCATAGCAATTGCCAAACGCGATTCTGTTACCGTATCCATTGCCGCAGAAAGCAATGGCAAATTGAGCTTAATATCCGCTGCAATGCGCGTACTGAGATCCACTTGACTAGGCATAACAAGAGAATGACCGGGTTGTAAAAGTACATCATCAAAAGTCAGTGCCAATGCACCTGTCCCCGTTTCAACAATCTTTGCCATATCAAAATTCCTTTTATAATAAAACACCGCAAGAAGCTTTAAAATACAACTGCGGTTCTCATACATGGTAGATTGGCAAAAAATTATGCCATGCTACAAACAAAATGAAAAGAAAAATAAATATTTTTTTTAAGTGTGGTTTATAAAAATTTACAATTGTGATTCAATAGGTAACCAACTTATTATTTTTGCAAATGCGCGACGCCAAAAATTGCTTTCTGGCTCATAGTCAATGCTATATTTTTTTTCATTTTCAATAAAATCCCAATAAATACGATTATTATCACCAAGACGCAGATGATAGCTCATTTCCCCTGTGGTTTCTTCAGAAAACAACAAATCTAATCTTGCTGTAATGGGAGCACATTCAAAAAGAATGCCCATTTCTGTATTTAATGATGCTGATCTTGGATCAAAATTTAAAGATCCAATAAAAGCTGTTTTACGATCAATTAAAAAAGCTTTGGCATGTAGACTTGCCTTACTCGATCGAAACAATCGTAACCTATGAGTATTGCCTTCCGCTTTTAATTCATAAAGATTAACACCACTTTTCAACAATGCCTTACGATAAGGTACATAACCACCATGCACTAATGCTACATCAGTAGCTGCTAAAGAATTTGTCAGAATTTTGACATCAACACCTTTTGAAACCAAATTACTAAAATTCTGCGTGCCAACCTTACCAGGAACAAAATAAGGTGACGTAATCTGAACCGTTTTTTGGGCATTTCCAATAACCTTTGAAAGTGCCTTCATAAGCCAATTACTTGCTTTTTTACGCAATGCTTTTTCTGGAGGGTCAGAAAGAACAACAACTTTGTCTGCTAAAAATAACCGCTTTCCTGTTTGGATAAAACAATTAAAGTTAATGTGCTCTTTGACATAATCTAAATAAACTTTTGCAACTTTGGAATCACGAAACTTTCGTAATTTATCTTTCCAATAGCTAAGATCACTTGCGCTTTTAGGAACAACCAAAGTATGAATTGGCAAAACAACAGCACTATTCCAAAAATCATCAAAGATACTTTCTACCTTTTTAACAGAAGGACCGATTAACATCAAATCTAAATCTCGAAAATGGGATTCTTTACCAGCATCAAAATAAGAATCTGCAAGATTACGTCCTCCTACAAAAGCGACCCTGCCATCAACAATAAAAGCTTTATTATGCATTCTACGTGTTACAGTAATTGCCCGTAATATAATTTCTAAACCACGGCGTAAACCACCTTTACGCGATCGCCCTGGATTAAACATTCTCACCTCAATGTGAGGATGTTTATCTAGCGCAATATAAGCTGGATCACGTGCCTGAGCATTAATATCATCCAAAAGAAGCCGTACCCGAACCCCTCGATCAGCTGCCTCAACTATTTCACTTAATAATAGGCGCCCCGTTAAATCATCATCCCAAATATAATACATCAGATCAAGGCTACGCCCAGCCTCTGCAGCTCCTATTGCCCGAACACAAAACGCATCCAAATTGCTGATAATGAGGGAAAGGGCATCTTTATCAATCCCCAATCCATTTTCTTTCTCAGCTAATTGACTGACGATACGATCAAGCTTAGTTTCATCTTTCTGAAGAGGTAACGCATAAGAACATTTCCCCCTAGCATTTTTCACAAAACGCCCATAGGTGTAGATTGCCAACATAGATGCAATAAAAAAAAGAGGACAAAACCAATAACAATCTGTAAAAGAGTCAAAGAGGGCAAACTTTCTATTTTAAACTATCACATCATCAGTAATGCAAACGATAACACTAATCACTTTATCTTAATCGTATAGCAGATAAAATGCCACTTCTTGCTTAAGAGAGTATAAATTTAATATTGATGATACAAAAATTTTAGCGGTAGTATTTAAAAGTTTTTAAAAATGCTTCTCTGTTTTAATAAATGTAAACTTAACTAAAATTGTATAAATTGAAACAAACGATTAAAATAGTCACATAAAATTTATATTTGATTTAAATCAACAAAATCATCCACTATAGATAAATTTTACAATAAATGATTGTTTTCTTCAGCTTTCCCCCACGGACTTTATCAAAATTCACTCTATTTTTTGAAACGCTTGCTTGTCATGAAGAGAAATTTGTTATGAATTTACTTTCGTTCTTGATTTCTTATTGCTCTCAATTCTTCCATTTTTCTATAAAGTGTAGAGCGACCAATATGAAGGCGACGCGCAATCTCACTCATATGTCCTTTATAATGTTTAATCGCTTTCTCTATAATATCATGCTCCATTTCTGCAAAAGTACGTACATGCCCATCAGTATTCAAAAATTTTATCGATTCTTGCTCATTATCTTCTTGCATATTACCCTCAATGATATTGGGAACATTCATTAATGAATTTCCCATTAATTGCGGAAAATCTCGAACAGTTAATAACGGTCCTTCACTGAGTAAAATCGCACGAAATAAAAAGGTTTCAAGCTCATTTCTATTGCCAGGCCAATCATACTGCATAAGCAAGGAAAGAGCAGAGCCTGCTAAACCATGGACATGTGATCGCCCTGTTTCTGTGATAATGCGATCAATCAAACGTTGTGTGATCTCTGGAAAATCATCCCTTAATTCTCGTAAAGCAGGAACGCTAATAGACAAGTGAGAAAATTGTTCAAACAAACTATGCAAAAAAAAGTTCTCATTAACCAAGTCCTTTAAACGCGATGTTGAAATAGCGATGATCCGAAAAGGAAAAAAATCTCCTTTTGTATCCCTTTCCCTTTCTTTAAGGTAATGAGCAAACCGTTTTTGCTGTATGGGCTCAAGTCGATCAATATCACAAAGGCAAAGTGTCCCTTTTTCAAGAGAAGAAACCAATGGTAGGAATTCTTTAAACCACTGCTGATTTTCTTCTTCTGGATCAACGATGGCTGAACATTGAAAGCGAACAAAAACACCCTCCGAAAATAATCCCTCATGATGAATAATCCGAGCTAATGTCTCACGTCCTGTTCCAGCTTCTCCCTCTATCAAAAGATTCTGTAAAGAAGTTGCTGCTTGTCTCGATTGTTCTAATACTATCTGCATAGCTCTACTTTTTACGCAAAGATCAGAAAACCGTAAATGATTCTCTTTTTTTCGCCGAATATCTCGAACCTCATGCTCCAAGGCAGAAATAAGAGCAAGGATATCCAAAGTAACTCTTACACGTAATAATGTTACTGGATGGATCCAATAATCAATAGCTCCAGCTGTTAAAGCTTTCTGGAGTAAATGCTGATTCTCTTGTTGTGCTATAACGACAATAGGAACAGAAACACCAGCAACTCTAATCATTTTAATCAAATCGCTCACACTCAAATCACTCATAACGACATCAAGGAGTGCAAGCACAATGTTTTTACGCCTGTGTAAAAGATCAATCGTACGGAGACCATTTTCTGCTTCAATGACACGATAACCAAAACCTCGCAGCATAGAAGAAAGTTCTATACGTCTTCCATAATCTTCACTCGCAACAAGAATGGGACCAACCATAATGTCAATAATCTCCTTTGAGACTACTTAGCAGCTTAATATAAAAATTGTTGTAAACCATAAGAAATATTTTACCTCTTGTGTTTCACTTACGAAATTCATCAAGCTGTCAATTAAATACAACATTAAGGCATTTTTTTCCATTTTTTTGCTTTTTCATTGATTTTTATCAAATTTTTCATATTGACTCATGGGGTAATTTAATAATGTTATAGAAACTAGAGAGCAAAATAATCTAAATAGAGTGCAATAAATGAAACATACCTATCATATTTTATGTCTTACAATTACCGCCTTGCTGTTAAGTGCCTGTAACTTTTCGCGATATTATAACTCAAATATGCCAACTGGAATTGATGGAAAATGGGTTGATGAGAATGGTATTATTTCTTCTTTCCACAATGGTGTTTTTGAAACGCATGCAGCAGATACAGAAGAAAAACTATCAGAAGGAGCATATAATTATCTCAATGCCCAAAATATAGAAATTGAAATACGCTCTATTCTCCGTGGAACAATTTCTAGAGTCAATTGTACAATGTCATATGACGCCACACAACTTCTCTGCACCTCACATACAGGAGCACAGTTTTTCCTTAAGCGGAAATCTTAACAAAGTACAAGGGAAACCTCTCTTAAGAACAGAGGGAGCACACACATTAAGCAGGAGGCGATATCCTTTCTCCTCCTGATAGAAAATCCTCTCTAAAATACGCAAAGAGGCTGGTATAATCTTTACCCTGAAAATTTTCTAAACATTATGAAATGCGTAAAATAATCATTTTCTTCCACAAAATATCAGTAAAGCCACCTCACAATAAAATTGTAACTTTGTATCATTCAATCTATTTCAACCTAAAATAACATTTTATTTGATAGGGAACTTTAATCTAAGCAGCGCCAATGCGCAAAAGATCATGAAAATGAACAATTCCTATCGGTTTTTTATCTTCAACCACAAAAAATGCACCAATCTGATGATCATTAATAAAAGCTGTTGCTGCACCAACAAGTGTATTTGGCTTTACAACTTTAGGAGCTTTGGTCATCACCTCGTCAACATTAAATTTTGATAAATTAAAATGAATGTTACGTGCAAGATCGCCATCAGTTACAATTCCGATTAGTTCACCTTCTTGATTCACAACACCAACACAACCAAAATGTTTTTCCACCAAAACATTCATCGCTTCAGTCATAGCTGTTCCCTGCATAACCAAAGGAATATTATCACCCTCATGCATAATATCACACACGTATTTAAGGCTTGCACCAAGAGAACCACCAGGATGATATATTTTGAAATCCGTTGCGGTAAAACCACGCATTTCTAAAAGAGAAACCGCTAATGCATCTCCCATTGCCAATTGCATAATTGTTGAAGTTGTAGGGGCTAAACCATGGGGGCAAGCCTCTTCTATCTTTGGTAATAATAGTACAATATCAGCTTGTCGTCCTAACACAGAGTGCTTACTTGATGTCATCGCAATAAGGGGGATACGAAAACGCGCCGCATAACTTATAATACCACTTAACTCTTGAGTTTCACCAGACCATGATAAAGCAAGAATAACGTCATCAGAGCCAATCATACCAAGATCACCATGATTGGCTTCTGCAGCGTGAACAAAAAAGGCAGGTGTTCCAGTTGAGGCTAAGGTTGCTGCAATTTTTGTCCCTATATGACCACTTTTTCCAAGACCAGTAATAACCACATGTCCACGAGCATTTCTAATAGTTTGAACAGCCGCTTCAAAAGAAGAAGAAAGACTTTCCAGAAGAGCTTTTTCAAGAGCTTCAAGCCCCTGCTTTTCACTAGCAAGTGTTTTAAGCGCTGATGCTACTGCACCTTGCAAAGCCATATGAGGAGACGATATTGTCATAATCAAATTCGACCAATAAAATTAAGTGAGAGATCTATATCACTTTTCGACATTAATGGTTTCTAGTAAATTTTTCAATGAAGCAGAAACGTGGCTGTGCATATCAGCGCGTGCCAAAGAAAATGCAACGTTGGCTTCAATAAAACCAGCTTTAGAACCGCAATCAAAAGTGCGCCCTTTTACTTGCAAACCCCAAAAATCTTGCTCATTTGAAAGCCGTATCATAGCATCTGTTAATTGAATTTCATTTCCTGTTCCCCGTTCTTGAGTGGAAAGAATATTAAAAATTTCTGGCTGCAAAATATAACGTCCATTGATGTACAAATTTGATGGTGCCGTACCTTGTGCTGGTTTCTCTACCATTTTTGTGATTTCAAAACCATTTGCAATCTGTTTGCCTTTCCCAACAATACCATATTTATGTGTTTCTCTAGGATCGCATTCCTGAACTGCTATAATATTTCCCCCACCCACCTTTTCATAAAGGCTCATCATTTCAGAAAGACAGCCCTTTTTCGCTTGTATCAACATATCCGGTAATAACAAAGCAAAAGGTTCCCCTGCAACTAATTCACGTGCACACCAAAGAGCATGCCCTAATCCCAAAGGTTGCTGTTGCCGAGTGAAAGAAGTTGACCCTGGTAATGGCTGTAAACGGTATAAGTGTGCAAGATCTTCTTTCTTTCCACATTCAGCAAGTATCGTGTATAATTCAACTTGCGCATCAAAATAATCCTCAATGACTGCTTTGTTACGTCCAGTCACAAAAATAAAATGCTCAATACCAGCTTCCCTCGCCTCATCCACAACATATTGAATAACAGGTTTATCAACAACTGTTAGCATTTCTTTAGGAATCGTTTTTGTCGCAGGAAGGAAACGCGTCCCAAGACCTGCTACTGGGAATACTGCTTTCCGGATTTTACGCACACTCACCCTCCTCAATGAATTCATATAACTTTTTTGTTTTATTTATCATATGTTTTTACGAAATGGTAAAAAAGATATCTTATTGTTTTGATTATCATTATAATGAGCAATAAAAATGTAAAAAGAGTCTGAGAATTTATTGAAAGGATTAAAACGTATTATTTATTCCAGTTTTTTCCTCTTCTTGATCATATTATCGATTAAACTAAATACAAAATAAAGTTATTGCACATCTAATGAATTGAATATTAATGGGGATTTCAAAATGCAAAAAACAGAATTGAAGACTCTCTTTTTAGAGAAGTCAATAGCTTGGAGAACTCTTTTCACTGTCTCTGCCGTTATTTTTTCTGCTTTTTTAATGTTTTTTGCACCCCTTTCATATGCTGATAGCGGATTTAAACTCTGGATTAAAGAATTTAAAAAAATAGCTATTGCTCACAATATTACCCCTTCTACGTTTCATATGGCGTTTAAAGGTGTTAATGCCATTGATCCAGAAGTTCTAAAAAGCGCCGCATACCAACCGGAATTTGTTGCTCCTTCATGGAACTATTTCGATAATCGTGTCCATGATATTGCAATTGAGGAAGGACGGCGCCAAACTCAAAAATGGAACAAATGGCTTCTTCAAATTGAAAAACGTTTTGGTGTTGATCGCAATATTCTGCTTGCTATTTGGTCAATGGAAAGCAACTATGGGAAGGTTTTAGCTAATAAAAGTGTAATGCGTGATACCATTCGCTCTCTTGCAACTTTAGCCTATGCTGATAAAAAACGTGCAAAATATGCATATACACAGCTGATTGCTGCTATGAAAATTCTACAAAGTGGCGAAATTAAACGCTCTCAACTCACTGGATCTTGGGCCGGTGCATTGGGGCATACACAATTTATTCCAAGCAGTTATCTCGCCTATGCAGTTGATATGGACCAAGATGGACGGCGTGATATCTGGAACTCTGTTCCAGATGCTCTGGCTACTGCTGCTAACCTTCTCCACAAAAATGGCTGGCAACCTAATCTTATTTGGGGAGTAGAGGTAAAAGTGCCGCAGGGGAAAAACCTTCCTGAAG
Source organism: Bartonella sp. AP9QHHD (assembly GCF_042195625.1). Classification (NCBI taxonomy): domain Bacteria; kingdom Pseudomonadati; phylum Pseudomonadota; class Alphaproteobacteria; order Hyphomicrobiales; family Bartonellaceae; genus Bartonella; species Bartonella sp. AP9QHHD. The sequence continues at coordinate 103,721 of NZ_JBHIOP010000093.1, forward strand.
GCTGGTATTCCTTTGAACAATGGAAAAAATTAGGTGTAAAACACGCAAATGGGCACCCTCTTCCTACATCAGCTGAACAAGCAATATTAAAATATCCAGATGGAGCAAAAGGACCTATATTTTTAGTCACAAAAAATTTCCTTGTTCTGAAACATTATAATAATGCAGATCGTTATGCGTTTGCTGTTGGCCTTCTTGCTGATCGCATTGCTGGACATCCTGGATTGGTAAATGATTGGCAAAGACCTTTTCAATCTATTACTTTCCAAGAATGTAAAGAACTGCAATCGCGCTTAAAGACACTGGGCTATTATAAAGGGAATGTTGATGGAAAAATCGGAACAGCTTCTCGCAAAGCAATTAAAGCTTTTCAACTCCGTCACGGACTAAAAGCAAATGGATATCCATCATCTCAAGTGCTTTTTCTCCTTCGCAAACAATAATGGAGAATAAGGTTTTGTCTCTTTCTCGCCTGATATACTTGACATTATTGCTGTTTTCACTTTCTATTGTGGGGATCTTACAGCCATCCCCAAGTAAAGCAACGAACTTCTTCAAATGGTTGTCACAACAAAACAAACAGACACAGCAGCCACCGCAAATTATAGAACAAAAAATAGACAAGCCGCAAAAAAAGATCGTAACACAAAAAAACATACAAAAGCTAAAAAATGAGAATGCAAAGCGCATTCTTGTCATAGGGGATTTTGCAGCTTCTGCTGTTGCTGATGCACTTAAGAAATTTTTTATAAATAATAGCGATATCGTTATCATGAACAACACGATGCCAGCTTCCGGCTTAGTTCGAACGGATTATTATTCTTGGCAAAGCAATATTTCTAAACTCATTGATCAAAATAGCCCCGATGTTATTATCATGATGATCGGTGCAAATGATAATCAACCCATCACAGACTCTCATAACATGATTAACACAGATCAGTCAGAATGGATGCGCATCTACAAACAAAGAATTATCGAAATTGCTGAAAGTCTTCACGCCTCTGGAAAATCATGGATATGGATAGGTCAACCTTCTTTTGGAAATGATCTTTTGACACAAAAAATGAGAATTTTTAATGCGCTCTATAAACAAGAAACAGAAACAGCAGGAGGGTATTTTCTCGATATCTGGAGCGGCTTTAGTGATGAGACAGGAAATTTTTCTTTTTCAGGCTATGATATTAATGGAAAAATAACCAAATTACGCACCAATAATGGCATGCATTTCACCCCTGAAGGAAAGAAAAAACTTGCCTCTTATTTAGAAAAAACATTGAAAAATATTTCAAATTTTTATGCCTTTTCTCATGAAAATTCTTACTCAACCGATCAAGTTATTCAAAAACTTATACAAGAATCAGAGTATCAAGAGCGGAGTAAAATTATGCGTCAGCCTCCAATGAGCCTCGATGATATGGCACAAAAAAACACTCACCTTTTAGGCAAAAGAAAGTCAAGTTTTATAAAAAAATCATGGTTTCCACCAAATGGGCATCAAAAAGATCGAGCTGATAATTTTTCTTTTCCATAATGTCTATTTAAAATACAAAATCTATTTTCCTCTATAAACAAAAAGCGAATAAGATAAAAAACTCTGTTTACAGAGCTATAATGAAGAGAAAATTTGCATAAATCGCAACTGTACCTTTCGAATAATATGAAAACGGCAGGGTGTTAACCATACCGTTGTATCTTATAGTCCACGTTTGTTAATCATTGCCTCTGGTAAAGGCATTCGTCCCCGAAAAGCTTTATAAAGCTCCTCTGGATCACGACTTCCTCCAGCGGAGTAAATAAAACGTTTCAACTTATCAGCAAGCTCTGAATTAAAAACATCTCCCGTTTCTTCAAAAGCTTGAAAAGCATCAGCATCAAGGACTTCCGACCACATATAAGAATAGTAACCAGATGCATAACCATCCCCCGCAAACACGTGCATAAAATGTGGGGGACGATGACGCATAATAATTGTATCAGGCATTTGCAGCTTTTCTAATTCTTGGCGTTCAAACACTGTTGGATCAGTGACTGTTTCGCCTTGATGAAAAGCCATATCCACTAAAGCTGATGAGATAAATTCAACGGCAGAAAATCCTGCATTAAATGTCTGTGCTACTAAGACTTTATCTATCAACTCTTGTGGCATAGGATGGCCTGTTTTTGTATGTATAGCATAAGATTTTAATATCTCTGGTACTGTTAACCAATGTTCGTAAAGTTGAGAAGGTAGCTCAACAAAATCACGTGAAACAGATGTTCCCGACACAGATGGCCATGTGACATCAGAAAGCAAACCATGCAATGCATGTCCAAATTCGTGGAAAAGCGTACGTGCATCATCAAGTGATAAAAGAGCAACTTCCCCTTTAGGTGGTTTAGCAAAATTACAAACATTGTAGATAATAGGCTTTTGTCCGCCATCCAATTTATGTTGTGATTGCAAACTACTCATCCACGCACCGGAGCGTTTTGAAGAACGTGCAAAATAATCACCAATAAAATGCCCAAGTAGACTTCCATCAGACTTTTTTACTTCCCACAAACGTGCATCAGGATGCCAAAGTGTAACAGCGTTTTTTTCTTCAAATGTAATGCTAAAGAGTTTTTCGGCTACCCCAAAAGCCGCTTTAATCATAAGATCAAGCTGAAAATAATATTTAATCTCAGCGCTATCGAAAGAAAGTTTTTCAGTGCGAAGCTTTTCAGCATAATAACGCCAATCCCAAGCAGCTAAAGATTCATTGCTGCCCTGATTGTTGGCAAAATTTTGTAAGTCAATTTGCTCAGTAGAAGCTTTCGCTCTTGCGCGCTTCCATACAGGCATAAGCAAATCCATAACGGAATCAACACTTTTAGCCATAGTATTATCGAGCTTCAAATCTGCGAAAGATTTATATCCCAATAATTTAGCCTGCTCATCTCGAAGCGCAACAATCTCTACAATAATTGTTTTATTATCATTCTTGTTATTATTTTCACCACGTTTAGCCCAAGCTTGGAATACAACCTCACGCAAATCACGACGATCAGAGAATTTTAAAAAAGGTTTAACAATCGAACGTGCTAGTGTTAATGCATACGCTTCTTCATTGCCTCTTTCACACGCAATTTCCTTCATTGAAGCAATGAGATCTTGCGGTAAACCAGATAAGTCTGTTTGTTTTAAAAACAGAATCCATTCAGCTTCATCATTTAAGACATTTTGTCCAAAAGTAGCATTTAAAAAAGCAAGTCTTTCATTAATTTCCAAAAGCCGTTTCTTAGCTTTTTCATCGAGTTTTGCCCCATGACAAACAAACTTTTTCCACCATAATTCAAGAACACGTGTTGTTTCACTCTCAAATGTGCCCAACTGCGACTGTTTATAAAGCATATCTATTTTCGCAAATATCCGCGCATCCATCATCATTTTTGAAGAATAACGAGAAAGTTTTACAACGAACTCTTGCTCTAGCTGTTGAATTAATACATTCGTATGAGCACTGGTGCGTAAGAAAAATATTGAACAGACACGATCAAGCGCTTTGCCGCAAAGCTCAAAAGGCTGCAAAAAATTCTCAAGCGTTGGTGGTTCTTGCACCATCGCAATTGCCTCTAGTTCTTCTTCTGCTTCTTGAAGTGCCTGTTCAAAAGCGGGTTTAAAATCTTCGTCACTTATAGAAGAAAAATCAGGAAGACCTAAAAATCCCTTCCAGTCCAGCACTGCTGCTTTTGTCATAATACTTTATGTCTCCATTATAAATTTAAACTGTAACAATTATCTTTACGACACAAATTGATAACATACTAAAACTATTTCGTGAGTTTCAAAACTACCTTTCAAAACCCTATTGAATAAAAAACCTGAAAATCGTAAAGTTCTTTCATTCAAACCATATTATATTGAAGCAATAAAGATTATTCGCTCGCACATCACAATAGAATTGCATATTAACAAAAACACTTGGAGAAAAGCATAATCTCCACTCTTTATAAAATATTGCTTTAGATTCTTTTGAAAATCGCAAACTACATTAAAGAAATGATGGTAAAATCAGAACTGATTTTTACATTTACGTTTTTATATTATCCTCAAATTAAGCTGTATTCTCGTTTTAGTGATTCAGAAACTTGTTTATAACTTATAATTTACCCTTGACTTTACTTCAAATATTAACAATTGGGAATATAGCTGGGGAGTTTTTTTTAAATCTTCCATAAACTTTTGTTTTTATCTCATCTATTATCTAGATTTACAACTCTCCAACTCTTCAGGAGGTACTTTATCATGACTGAAATCAAAACGGCCTTCGACTTCAAAAATTTTTCTCCTGAAGCTCTCGCTGAAAAGTTAAAGAACCAGCATTTTGCAGACTCTATTGATATCATCAATGACCTCGATATCATGGAACGTGTAACTATTCTTAGTCTTCTGCCTCTTGATTATGTTATCGAACTTTTTGATAAACCAGAGCTTGAGCAACCTGCTGCCATCCTAGAACTTCTCCCTATAAATCGTGCTGTTGAAATTCTTGATGGCATGTCTGCCGATGCTGCTGCAGACGTCTTTCAAGAAATGGATAAGGAAACCCGCACACGACTTTATGCCTTGCTTAACCCCTTAACGCGCGCTGAACTTAAAAAACTCACCAGTTATCCTGATCATACAGCAGGAGCACTGATGACAACAGAGTTTATAGCCGTTCCTTCAAACTGGACCATACAAAAAACTTTGGATCACATTCGTGAGGTCGAGCGAACACGTGAAACAGTTTATACCAGCTATGTAATTGACCCCAAAACAGGTACTCTTCTCAAAGCTGTTTCCCTGCGTAACCTTATTCTTGCCTCACCTGATGAACAAATTCTTAATGTCCCTACCCATGACTCGCCCATTACAATATCACCTTTCACACATCATGAAGATATCGCACGCCTTTTCCAGCGCCATGATCTTCTCTCTGTGCCTGTAGTTGATGAAAGTAACCATGTCATTGGCATTGTAACCGTTGATGACGTGCTTGATACTATGGTCGATGAAATGAATGAAGATGCCTATAAATTTGGGGGTATGGAAGCACTTAATAAGCCCTATATGCAAATTAAGTTTCCTGAAATGATGAAAAAACGCGGAGGCTGGCTCGCTTTACTCTTTATCGGTGAAATGCTGACAGCAAGCGCTATGCAACATTTCGAAACAGAACTCGAAAAAGCGATTATTCTTACACTGTTCATACCTCTCATTATGAGCTCAGGAGGAAATTCCGGCTCACAGGCTACATCCCTTATTATCCGTGCATTGGCTTTACGTGAACTCACGTTGAAAGACTGGTGGAAAGTGATCATTCGTGAAATTCCAACAGGACTATCCCTTGGTCTCTTACTAGGAATTATTGGTGTTACGCGCATTGCTCTTTGGCAAAAACTAGGTATCTACGACTATGGCCAACATTGGATTGCTATTTCGACAACAGTGGGTACAGCTTTAGTTGGAATCGTTACCTTTGGTTCTCTTTCTGGATCTATGTTGCCTTTTATTCTTAAAGGTTTAAAATTTGATCCAGCAAGTGCTTCTGCTCCTTTTGTGGCAACTTTAGTAGATGTCATGGGCATTATAATCTATTTTTCTGTAGCTTCTCTCATTTTGTCAGGAACTCTTCTTTAAACATGTAAAGTAAAAACTCTTACTTATGGAAAAATCTTGTCATGTAACCTAAGATTCTTTCCATAAGAGAATAAGCTTTATTATTTATTTTCTAGCGCACCGCTCTATAGATAATTTATTATTTTTTTGAATAACAGCTCCGAATAACGTAATTTTACCTCATCATAAAGCTTCTCATATTAAATCGATTAAAGTCATCTTCTTGCCAGTCACAAACGAGATCGGTGTATGTCTAAAAACTATTCAAGAAAAAATAAAATACTTCTTATATCCTCTCTCTCTCGTATCAAAAACTGGCGCAATATTGACAGCTGAGAAAGAATAATCATGATGATACTCAACAGGCTTTATATTTCTTCACAAAGGCGTTAATAGTATACTATTCGCGTATATTATATCATTTATGAGCTCTATCATGGAATGGATGTAGTGTACGTTAAGCAATCTCTCTTAAGTACATGAATATGCAACAAAAAGTATATTCTGTTTAAAGTGTTCTGTTTGGCATGAAAAGCATACTCCTATTAGAGAGTGCAATTAACAAAAGTAAGGCAATGCACTATCTCCATGGTTTAAAAGATATTACTTTAGATGCTTTTGAAATTATAAATTGGATTAACAGCAAAGATGGGAATTTTCTTTGGATGCCTTCATATTCTTTCTAAATAAGACTGTATTCCGGGTTCATAAATAAATCAAACAGATATAACTCTTGCCCTAATCTGGCATACAAAAGTTAGAACTTCTTATAAAATTCTTAATCGTCTCAATATTTACCTCAAATACACGATTGCATTAAATCTGGATTTTGATTGACAAGTTATAGAATAAGAAAAAGCTTTATTTAGAATAAGAATGTTGTACAGTTGTCAATAAATTGGCTATGGATTGAGAGATATTCCGGATTTTTATTAATCTCTTTGCAAAACAACAACAATAATATGGCTAGCTTTATACTTACTCTTACAAGAGCTCATATAAATTCCTTGTGTCATATTGATAAAAATCAAGTTGACGGTGATTTTTTGGATAATTCTTAGCTCGAGAATAGAACATACGTACTATAAAAACTTTTACGAAGCTTCAGAAATTGAAGCTTAATAGAGCCTTAAAGACTTGGATAAATAGTTTTGCCATAAAAATATTGCCTCCATCTTCCAAAATTATAAAAAAACATGTAAAAGGTTTTCTAATAGTCAGGCAAAGAATGTAAAGACTTTACCTCAAATGAAATTTCATTAAACGAAAAGAAGAAAATTTATGCAATTGCGTAACATTGCCATCATTGCCCACGTTGACCATGGGAAAACAACGCTTGTAGACGGGCTTCTCAAGCAATCAGGAAACTTCCGTGATAATCAGCGTACAAGCGAACGTATGATGGATTCAAACGATATTGAGAAAGAACGCGGAATTACAATCCTAGCGAAAGTGACATCTGTTGTTTGGAAAGATACTCGAATTAATATTGTTGATACACCAGGACACGCCGACTTTGGTGGAGAAGTTGAACGCATCCTCAATATGGTTGATGGAGCCATTGTACTTGTTGATGCTGCTGAAGGACCGATGCCACAAACAAAATTTGTCGTTGGCAAAGCATTGAAAGTAGGATTGCGCCCTATTGTTGCTATTAATAAAATTGACCGACCGGATGCACGCGTTGATGAAGTCATTAATGAGGTTTTTGACCTTTTCGCTGCTCTTGACGCAACCGATGAACAGCTTGATTTTCCTATTCTTTATGGATCTGGACGCGATGGATGGATGGCGGAAGCCCCTGAAGGACCAAAAGATCAGGGATTAGGTCCTTTATTTGATCTTGTGACGCAGCATGTCCCTTCTCCTAGTGTAGCAGAAGGACCGTTTCGCATGATTGGAACTATTCTTGAAGCGGATCCGTTTTTGGGACGAATTATTACAGGACGGATTCATTCTGGCTCTTTGAAACCCAATCAAAATGTCAAGGTTCTTGGACAAGATGGAAAACTTTTAGAAACTGGGCGTATTTCAAAAATTTTAGCGTTTCGTGGCTTAGAACGGCAACCTATTGAAGAAGGAAGTGCTGGTGATATTGTTGCGATTGCAGGTCTGCAAAAAGGTACCGTAGCTGATACTTTCTGTGATCCTACTGTCAATGAACCCCTTACTGCCCAACCAATTGATCCTCCTACTGTTACTATGAGTTTTCTCGTCAACGATAGTCCCCTTGCTGGAACTGAAGGCGATAAAGTAACAAGCCGTGTCATTCGTGACCGATTGTTAAAAGAAGCAGAAGGCAATGTCGCTCTTAAAATTGAAGAATCAGCCGATAAAGATTCTTTCTACGTTTCAGGACGAGGAGAATTACAGCTTGCAGTTCTCATTGAAAATATGCGCCGTGAAGGATTTGAACTTAGTGTTTCACGCCCACGTGTTGTTATGCAAAAAGATGAAAATGGAATAACTCTTGAGCCAATCGAAGAAGTTGTTATCGATGTTGATGAAGAATATTCCGGTATTGTTGTACAAAAAATGTCTGAACGTAAAGGCGAAATGGTGGAGTTACGTCCTTCTGGAGGTAATCGTGTCCGCCTTGTCTTTTATGCACCAACCCGAGGACTCATTGGTTATCAATCTGAACTTTTAACGGACACACGTGGTACAGCAATTATGAATCGCCTTTTCCATGCTTATGAACCTTATAAAGGAGACATTGCTGGTCGTGTTAATGGTGTTATGATTTCAAATGACAACGGTGAATCTGTCGCTTATGCTCTTTTTAATCTTGAAGATCGTGGACCTATGATCATCGATGCGGGTGTGAAAGTCTATCAAGGTATGATTATTGGCATCCACTCACGAGATAATGACTTAGAAGTCAATGTCTTAAAAGGGAAAAAACTCACCAATATGCGCGCTTCTGGAAAAGATGAGGCCGTAAAGTTAACGCCTCCCATTAAAATGACATTAGAACGCGCCTTATCGTGGATACAAGATGATGAACTTGTGGAAGTAACCCCTAAAAATATTCGTCTCCGCAAACTCTATCTTGATCCTAATGAACGTAAACGTTTTGAAAAAACACGTACATCAATTTCAAGTTAATTTCATAATCTCTTTGGTAAAATATTTAATTGTATTGAGCCTCACTATATTCCAGAAAGGATGTCTCTATGAATATTAAGGAAATACCCGTAGGCAAAAATCCACCAGAAGATATTAACGTTATTGTGGAAGTCTCCCTTGGTGGTCAACCAATAAAATATGAGATGGATAAAAAGTCGGGTGCATTATTTGTTGACCGTTTTCTTCATACATCAATGGTTTATCCTGGAAATTACGGTTTTGTCCCTCATACGCTTTCAGATGATGGTGATCCTATTGATGTCCTTATCTGTAATACCCGTCCACTTATGCCTGGTTGTGTTATCAATGTTCGCCCCATCGGAGCTCTAATGATGGAAGATGATGGTGGTAAAGATGAAAAAATTATTGCCATTCCCACTACAAAATTAACAAAACGCTATATCAATATTCATGACTATACAGACCTGCCCGAGATTACACTCAAACAAATTGAACATTTCTTCAAACATTACAAAGATCTGGAACCTGGAAAATGGGCTAAAATTGAAGGATGGCGTGATAAAAACTTTGCGCATGAATTAATTAAGCAAGCTGTTGAGCGCAATAAAAAAATATAACGATTTTAATAGAATAAAGCCTATTTTTTATAGGCTTTGTTATTTATTTTTTCTACGAGATGTAATCTCTAAAGGATTGCCATATCTGTTTTAGCTCTTCTAAATGTGTTGAAAAGTAAAGTTGTTTGTAGCGAGATATTGCACCGTTTTTCAGAGAAATAGAAGAAGATGGGATTCTCCACTGCTTCGCAAGAAATTTAATGAGAGCTTTATTCGCTTTTCCATCTTCAGGAACAGCACGAAGGCGTATAACCAGATATTGTTTTTCACCATCCCTACATTCAACCCCTATTATTTTGTCAACAGATGATTTTGGAATGAGATATACAAACAAAATCAAGTTATTTTTATCAACTTGATAAAACATGTATTCGCCTCAAGTAATATTTCTATACATACATGTTTGCGTAAACGCGCCACATAAAAGTACGAATAAAATAAATAATAATGAACACTACAATAGGTGAAATATCAATCGTTCCAAAATTTGGTAAAATTTGCCGGATACGGCTTAGAACGGGATTTGTAAGACGATATAGAAAGCTTCCTATCAAAACAACAAAGCGATTGCGCGAATTTATGATATTAAAGACATAAAGCCAAGAAAAAATGACACTCGCGATTAAAATATCAATATAAATCTCAAAAATCAAATCAATCGTTCGAAGCAATGCATAAATCATGCGTCATCCCTTTCAATCAAGGAAACAGAAGAGCGTATAGAAAACCTTCATTAAAGCAGGTCTGTGTATCAAAAAATGGTTTTATATTTCAATACTCTTTTTTCTTGAATAAAAACCAGACATCTAAATTCTTCATCTCTCTATTTAATGACGATGCAGTTAGAAAACAAATATCAAAATTAAAAATAGCACATAAAATAGAAGAAACGGCAAAAAATCTGAATATCCCTTATAGGATTAATCTTAAATCTCATCGTTTTAATTATTAATTATAAAAAACAAACAAACTAAAAACGGCCTTTTAAAGGCCGCTTTTAGTTTTAAAATTATTTCTGCAAAGCAGTCAAACGATTAAGAGCACTGCTAAAACCATCTAGCTGAACAAATAAATCATTCAAAGCTGGTTCACCTGCAGCAGCAATTGTCATCGCCAACTTTAACTGTTTTCCAGAACGTAAAGCTGCTACGTGATTTTTGTCAAAAACGACAGGAACCACACAACCTGCTGGTACACAAGTCCGGATACCGGTTTCGATAACAGCTTTTCCCTCATCAACTTGTAAACGAACAGGTTTAGAAACCAAAATGCCAAAAGGAACTGTTAAATTACCAGATACAACACCCTCAGCATCGAGAGTAAGGCCCATAGCCACAACAACACGCCCCTGCTCATTTACTTCTTGACGGTGCATAAAACAAATTCTTTTCCCTTCTTGTATACCACAGTTAATAGTCCACAAACCGTAGGTTTCAGTCAAAGAAGAAGCTCCATTTGGCAATGTCGCTGCCGCATCTTTTGATGCAGGAGGCTTTGAACTTGTTGCAAATGCAACAGATGAAATACTCAAGAGAGTAAAAACTATAAGTAAATTAAATAACTTTTTCATTTTATATTCCTGTTCTTTACATAAAAGATAAACATGTTTATTATTTATTATAATATAAAGCATCTTAATAAAAAAAGCTTTCTCATAATCATATAGCTTTTATAATGGTCTAAGGCTACCTCGAAATTCGCTGACAACTTTCGTATAAACGTGCTTTTTAAAAGAAACAGCAATCAACGGAAGGGTTTCTAGATCAATCCATTTCCATTGATCGAATTCCGCTTTATTGCCATCTGGTGGCGGATTAATCGCAATTTCAGAAAGCTTTCCTGTAAACTGGAAAGCAAACCATTTTTGTATTTGCCCACGATATTTATTTGTTAATGTGCACCCAATAAGTTCTTGTGGAAAATCATAATGGAACCAATTTTGTGCTTCTTTAATCAACTTTACAGATCGAATACCCGTTTCTTCATAAAGTTCACGATATGCCGCATCTAATGGTTTTTCATCTTCATCAATCCCTCCTTGAGGAAGCTGCCAACGATGAGATATGTCAATATCTGCATCTGCATGAATGGGCATCATTAAACGACGCCCAACCCACACTTTCCCCTCATGATTAAAGACAACAATCCCAACACATTTGCGATATGGAAGAATCTTCAAATTAATACCTGCATCCATTTAATATTCCTCAAAATCGCAAGCTATAGATATCAATTCTCACTGTAATACATCCTTATTGGGATCTGGTGGAAATGCTGCATTTGACATTTCACCTCGTAACAGTTTATAGGCCTCATTCAATTGAATATCATCTTTAGGGTCTTTGGGAACAAAAGCAGCTGAACCAGATCCTTTATTACTTTCTCGTTTTCCTTTGATATGTCCTTTTAATGCAGACTCACCAACTTTTACATCATAACCTTTATATTTTTCAGGGAGAGGTTGCTCTACAATAATATCAGGCGTAATCCCTGTTCCTTGAATAGAAGTGCCTGATGGCGTGTAATAAAGTGCTGTTGTTAAGCGTAAAGCCCCATTTTCACCCAAAGGAATAATTGTTTGAACAGATCCTTTACCAAAAGACTGCGTCCCTAAAATTGTTGCACGACGATGATCTTGCAATGCACCCGCAACAATTTCAGAAGCACTTGCTGAACCACCATTAATAAGAACAATGAGCGGTTTTCCATTGATGACATCACCTGGCTTCGCATCAAATCTTGTCACATCACTCTTTTTGCGCCCACGAGTCGACACAATTTCACCCTTATTGAGAAAAGCACTCGAAACATTAACAGCTTGATCTAAAAGCCCACCCGGATTAAGCCGCAAATCAAGGACGTAACCTTTTAGCTTATCTTCAGGAATTTTAGATTGGATATCTTTAATTGCCGCTAGAAGATTATTTAATGTCTGTTCAGAAAACTGGATAACTCTTAAATATCCAATATCACCCTCAACCCGATATTTCACCGCTTTTACTTTGATAATATCACGAACAATCTTCACTTCAAATGGCTTATCAACGCCAGAACGAATAATTGTTAAGGTAATTGGTGTTCCAGGAGCACCTCGCATCTTATTAACAGCTTCATTCAATGTTTGACCATTCGTTTGTACATCATCAATTTTTGAAATAAGGTCTCCTGCTAGAATACCTGCTTTTGAAGCGGGAGTATCATCCATTGGTGAAACAACTTTAATTAAGTTTTTTTCCATAGTGACCTCAATACCAAGACCTCCGAACTCTCCTTTCGTAGAATCCCGCATATCCTTGGCTTCTTCAGCATTCAAATAAGATGAATGAGGGTCCAGTGATGTGAGCATGCCATTGATAGCGTTTTCAATAAGCTTTTTATCATCTGGAACTGTAACGTATTGCATACGTACACGCTCAAAAACATCGCCAAATATAGCTAGCTTTTTATATGCATTATCTTCATTATTCGCAGCAACAGACTGCACCATAATCATTGAACAGGCGCCGAGCAATACCCCAGCGACCAAAAGAATAACTTTACGAATCATTTTGGCTCCTTCTTATTTTTTCAGTCTGCCACCAAGGAGTTGGATTTACAGGTTTCCCCTGCTTTCTAAACTCAATGTAAAGCATTGGAGAAGTTTTTCCTATATCCAATGCAACACTGTTTGAAATAAATTGCATTTCCATTATACCCAGAGGCTCACCTGAAAGAACAAACTGCCCCTGTTTTACATTAATTCTCGACATTCCAGTAAGAATGATATGATAACCATTTCCAACATTGAGAATGATTAAATGTCCGTAAGAACGAAATGGCCCAGCAAAAGCAACAAAAGCATCTACAGGTGATATAACAACAGCTCCTGACTCTGTTTCTATCGTTTCACCAAAGCGCGTAATCTGCGAACTTTTATTAGAATGACGTATTCTTTTTCCTGAAACAGGAAAAAGTAAAGAACCTTTTCGGCTTTCAAAATTGGACTGTTCTAACAATTGCAAACTTTTCCGTACCTGTACTGATGCATCAGAGCTAAATTTTGACTGACGGTCGAGCTCTAAAATCAATTCTTCCAAAGACTGCGCTTTTTTAGCAAGAGCAATATTTTTTTGTTGCTGTTCTGTAAGTTCTTTTTCTGATTTTTTTTGTAGTTTGTTTTTTTGGTCTAATAAAAGCTCTAGACGTTTTCGCTGCTCTGCTTGATTTTGCAGTTTTGTCTTTAATGCCTTATATTCCGTAGTAATGGAATTACTCAAATTGGTCAACTCCTTGAGTTTTTCTGTTAAATCTCGCGTTTTCTCTTGCATCTGAGGAATAACAGTACCTAATAAAACGGAACTACGTATAGAAGCCAACGCGTCCTCTGGCTGTATCATAAGAGCAGGAGGCGGATTCAATCCCATACGCTCCAAAAGTGCAAGAACTTCCGCAAATTCAGCACGACGATTTTTTAAACTTTGATAGACTTGTACCCGCTTTTCTATCATTTTTTTAAGCTTTTCTTCCCTTTTAGCAATATCATCTGCTACTATACGTTCTTCTTTAGCCGCCTTTATGAGTGCATCACTCAAAACACGTTGATCTTTTTTTAAATGCTCAACTTGATGCATAAGAAAAGCAACACGCTCACGCGAAAGTGAAATATTTTGGCGAATTTCTCCTAATTCTTTATGGACTTCCGTACTCCTCATTGTATCTTCCGCATGCGATACAGAAAAGCAAAAAAATATACTCAAGAGCAGAATGACAAATATGACGCACTCCTCATATAAATATAGCATCTTTCTATGAAGAAGCTTTTTCATTTGCAAAAACCATGACACCTCATTGTATACATTAGAGATGCTTTAAATGGTGTCAGCTAAAACAATATTAATAAACATATAAATAAGTGCTAAAAATTGAACAAAAATATTAAAAACGATGATACGGATGATGATTTTCAATTGTTACAGCGCGGTAAAGTTGTTCTGTAAGAAGAATACGTGCAATTTGATGTGGCCACGTCATCAAACCAAAAGATAAAAGAAAATCAGCACGCTTCCTTATTTGTTCATTATGCCCATCAGGTCCTCCCAAAGCAATGACGACATCTCGAATGCCCTCATCACGATAACGCCTCAATTTTTCAGAAAAAGAAATTGACGAAATCGATTCTCCACGCTCATCTAACACAATTAATCGACATTTTTCAGGTAAAAATTCAATAAGTTTTCTCCCCTCTTCCTCCATACGTTGATAAACTGTTTGAGCACGACTTTCTGGTATCTCTTGTAACTTTTTTAAATGAAAGCCTACATCTCCAGAAATTTTAGAAAAACGATCCAAATAATGCTGAACTAATTTTTGCTCCGCCCCACTTTTCATACGACCAACCGCAAAAATAGAAATTTGCATTTTAATGATCTCCGAAGAGAAGCAAAGCCGTATCGTTTAAATCCGGCGTCATCCATATTTTTTCTAAATTATAAAAAAGACGAATTTCTGGACGAAAAAGATGAATGATAATATCACCTGTATCAATCAATACCCAGTCACCTCCAGCAAGCCCTTCTACACGCGCAAGCCCCTGCCCACTATCTTTCCAAGTATGTAATAAATGATCAGCAACAGACGATACATGACGCTGCGAATTTGCTGAAGCTATGACCATATAATCAGCCAAAGATGACTTCCCTCGAATATCAATAGCAACAATATCTTCTGCTTTTGTATCTTCTAAACTCTTGAGAATAACTTCAAGACTCTCACTAACAGAAAAAACTTTTTTTTCTTTTGAAGGCATAATATCGTAAGAGTGTTTGTGTGCAATGTTTTTCAGATCAATATCCTTTCTTATCGTTGTGGAATCTAAAAAAGAGACTTCTCTAAAGAGAAGCAGAATCTTATGAAATGTTCAAGAAAAATCATTCTTCTTCAAACGAAGGTTTGTTGAAGATTGAAAAGATAAAGGTCCATGCAAATAAGTCCAAACTGGTGGCTTGATAAAAGGTAATCGCTTACTTTCTCTCTCATCCAAACGAAAACGGCGATAAATATGTGCCATAGGAGAGGAAAGTGCTGACCGATTGCCTAAAGGACGATCAATAATCGCAATAGGAAGCATAGAGACGATATCATGCCAACGATACCAATGATGTATCGTCGCAAAACTATCTGCCCCCATAATCCATACAAAATTTACGCCACTGTAATGAGTAAGAATATGAAAAATCGTATCTACTGATACTTTGCTCCCTATAGCCTGTTCAAAACCTGTCAAGCGAATTTTTGGATGGTCAATAAGTTTAAAACTTAATTGCATTCTCTCCTCTAAAGAGGGTAACTGTGTACAATCCTTTAAAGGATTTCCTGGAGAGATCATCCACCATAACTGATCAAGATGCAAACGCCGAATGGCAATTTTTGCAACAAGAAGATGCCCCGCATGCGGTGGATTAAAGGAACCACCAAAAAGACCCACAACATTAGATCTTTCAACATGTGGCATACAATTTTTCCATGGAAAAAATGGTGTTCTCAAGCTCTAACCTGACCATTTCCTTTAACGTAATATTGAAATGATGTTAGCTGTTCAACACCTATGGGACCACGTGCATGCATTTTTCCTGTTGCGATACCAATTTCCATTCCAAAACCAAATTCACCTCCATCAGCAAATTGTGTAGATGCATTGTGCAATAAAATAGCTGAATCTAAATGATTAAAAAAATTCTTCACCACTTCCAAATCCTCAGCAATAATCGATTCCGTATGTCCTGATGAATAACGCTTGATATGAGCAATGGCTCCCTCAACACCCTCAACCGTTTTAACAGAAAGAATAGCATCAAGATATTCATGCGACCAATCTTCTTCAGAAGCTAATTTGACATCTGGCATAAGAAAAACAATATCTTCTGTGGCACGAATTTCACACCCCTTTTCCTGTAAAGCAGTTAAAACAGGAAGAAATTTTTTTAATGCTTGGCTGTCAATGAGAACTGTCTCAACAGCACCGCATATCCCTGTTCGCCGCAGCTTTGCATTTAAAACAATATTGCGTGCCATATCTAAATCTGCCGATTTATCAATATAAATATGACAAAGTCCCTCCAAATGAGCAAAAATTGGAACACGTGCATCAGACTGAACACGAGCAACAAGGCTCTTTCCACCACGTGGTACGATCACATCAATCGCTCCATCCAACCCTTTGAGCATTTCCCCAACGGCAGCACGATCTGTCGTTCCAACCATTTGGATAGCATCTTTGGGTAAACCAGAGCGCTCTAAACCTTGTACCAAAGCTAAATGAAGAGCATGAGAAGAATGAAAGCTATCCGAACCACCGCGCAAAATCGCAGCATTACCTGCTTTTAAGCACAAAGAACTCGCATCAACTGTAACATTGGGACGACTTTCATAAATAATGCCAATCACACCAAGAGGTGTTCGTACACGACTTATATGAAGCCCATTTGGACGCGTCCATTCATCCATCACTTGTCCAACAGGATCAGATAAACGAGCAACTTGGCGAACACTGTCTATCATTGCACGTAAACGCAAATCATCTAATTTTAGCCGATCAATCATTGCAGCTTTCAAATTATTCTGAGCAGCATTCTCTAAATCTTGACAATTCGCCCGTAAAATTTCATCTGACTGAGCCTCTAAACTTAAAGCGATCATTTCTAATGCATTGTTCTTTTGCTCAGAAGAAGCAACAGCCAATGCTGCAGCGGCATAGCGTGCTTTTTGTCCCATATCTTTCATTTTTTCTTCTAAAGTCATCGTAACATCCACTCTGCCAAAACAATAAAAACAAAAGTAACTTTTTTAAACAGAATTGATCAAGAAACGTACAATCATATCATTACGATGCACCATAGCAGAGCGCGCCTCATACCCAAGAATAGCTTCGATTTCTTCACTTTTATGTCCTATAATGCGTACAGCCTCATCTTTGTCATAGCTTACAAGTCCACGCGCAATCTCAACTCCATCTGTACCAACAATTGCAACCGTATCCCCACGCTGGAAATTTCCCTCAACGGCAATAACCCCTGCAGCTAATAATGATTTTCCTGATTCAAGAGCCCTAATGGCTCCTTGATCAATCGTCAAAACACCAGATGGATCTAAATGACCAGAAATCCATGTTTTCCAAGCATTGACAGATTTCTTACTTGCCGCAAAAAAACTCTTGCGTTCACCTTTGTCAATTGCAGCAAGAGGATTCATACGCTTGCCTGAGGTGATAATCATCGCCGTTCCAGCAGCATTAGCTATTTTTCCGGCTTCAAGCTTAGTCTTCATTCCTCCCCGTGAAAACTCTGAAGCAGCAACATCTGCCATTTTTTCGATATCATGCGTAATGGATGCAACAAAAGGTATAAATTCAGCCGTAGGATCACTATGGGGAGACTTTGTATAAAGACCATCAATATCGGATAAAAGTATTAAAAGATCTGCCCTCACCATTGTTGCCACACGTGCAGCTAAACGATCATTATCACCATAACGAATTTCAGTTGTTGCAACAGTATCATTCTCATTAATAACAGGCACAGCTCCCAAATATAAAAGCGTCTCAATCGTTGCACGTGCATTGAGATAACGCCTTCGCTCCTCCGTATCAAATAAAGTGAGCAAAATTTGGCCTGTTTTGAGCCCATGTTGAGCAAGCGCATCACCATAGGTTTTTGCTAACTCAATTTGCCCCAAAGCAGCACATGCCTGGCTTTCTTCCAATTTCAAAGCCCCCTTAGGAAGCTGTAGCAATGTCCTTCCTAAAGCAATAGCACCTGAAGACACCAATAATATCTCTACGCCTCCTTTGTGTAATTCAACAACATCATTGATCAAGCTTTTAAGCCATTCAACCCGTAAACCCGCCTGAGGATCAACCAAAAGGGCAGATCCAATCTTGACCACAATACGTTTATAGTGTGTAAGTTTTTGCGATCCAACAGCCATCTCAATCAACCTTGCTATCCCCACTGATCTCCTCTTTGCGTGACATTTCAATAATATGTGCACCAGCACGCAGCACATTTTCTAAACCTTCGCGGCTAACCGCAGAAAACATCATAACTGGTTGATCCGCTGCTCTTTGCAAAGCTTCCCGTTTAGCTTCACGCTCTTCAATTGTCAGAGTATCTATCTGGCTTAAAGCAACAATTTCAGTTTTATCACTTAGATTATTTCCATATGCCTCAAGTTCATGACGCACAATTTGATATGCTTTTGCTACATCTTCTTCTTGAGAAGAAATTAGATGAAGCAGTACGCGACAACGTTCCACATGTCCTAAAAAACGATCTCCAATTCCCACACCTTCATGCGCTCCTTCAATTAATCCTGGAATATCAGCCAAAACAAATTCACGACCATCAATACGTACAACACCAAGATGAGGATGTAGAGTGGTAAAAGGATAATCTGCAACTTTTGGTTTTGCAGCCGTTACAGAAGCTAAAAAAGTTGATTTTCCAGCATTTGGTAAACCAACAAGCCCCGCATCAGCAATTAACTTCAAACGAAGCCATATTGCACGCTCTTCTCCAGACAAACCTGGATTTGCACGACGCGGTGCCCGATTTGTCGATGTTGTAAAGTGAAGATTGCCAAAACCGCCATTCCCTCCTTTTGCAAGGCGATAGCGCTGTCCCACTTCCGTTAAATCACATATTAACGTTGTATTATCTTCTTCAAAAATTTGCGTCCCAACCGGAACTTTAAGGATGACATCATCACCCTTCTCACCCGTCATATTACGCCCCTTGCCATGTCCCCCTGTTTTTGCTTTAAAATGCTGCTGGTACCGATAATCAATCAGCGTGTTAAGTCCATCAACAACAAGAGCCCAGACATCACCACCCCGTCCTCCATTCCCTCCATCAGGCCCCCCAAATTCTATGAATTTTTCACGGCGAAATGATACTGCTCCAGAACCTCCATTACCAGAACGAATATAAACTTTAGCTTGATCAAGAAATTTCATTGGAAACACTCACTGAGGAATCAATCTCTCTACCTCTATAGGCAATACATTAATTTTACCAGTTTTTCATCATTGATAACAGAAAAACTGTCACTATCGCTGATAACTCTTTGAGAAAAAAATCATCGCATTTAAATAGGTTAAGTAAAATTAAGTCTTCTTAAAAGAAGGTGCTATTCTTGTACTTTTGTTTTTCCCTTAAATTCAAGTGCTAGAAGATAAAGCTCTACTGATTCTGATCGGCTTGCGGGTGGTTTAACATGGTAGACTTTTTTAAAATGCTGTTTTAATCTTGCAAGAAGAGTGTTTTCTGCTCCCCCTTGAAAAGCCTTTGCTAAAAAATATCCCCCAGGCTTGAGAACCGAAAGAGCAAAATCAGCCGCAACTTCACATAAATAAATCGTTCTTAAATGATCCGTCTGACGATGACCTGTTGTTGGCGCTGCCATATCAGAAAGAACCACATCCGGTTTTGTCCCTAAAGTTTCAATTAATTTCTGCGGTGCATCTGTATGCAAAAAATCCATTTCCAACATGGCAACTCTAGGCAATGGATCAACATGTAAATAATCAATACCAACAACGCTAGGATCCTCATCACTTGACCCTACTATACGCTCAACCACCTGACACCAGCCTCCAGGTGCTGCTCCTAGATCAATAACCTTTTGACCTTTTTTCAAAAACCTATAGCGCTCATTAATTTCAATGAGTTTATAAGCCGCACGCGAACGATACCCATCTACTTTTGATTGATGGACATAAGGATCATTCAGATGCCTCTCTAACCATCGTCGTGATGAAGCTTTAATGGTTCCTGCTTTCTTTTTTACGCGCTGATATAATTCATGTGACCCTGAACCTCCATAGCCACCTCTCGGTGTTTTTGTTGTTTTTTTCATCGTTATTCATTGTCTCCATATTTAATTCTCTAACGCTTGAAATCTCTGCTCTTTCTACGACGACACCATACCCCATCGCGTAACATTAGCTCTATCAAAATTCCTTCCCTTAATCCACGATCAGCAACTCTTAAACGCTGACTTGGCCAAACTTCCCGAATAACATCTAAAATTGCACAACCAGCTAAAACTAAATCTGCTCTCTCGCGCCCAATAAAAGGACTTATGACACGTTTTTCTATATCCCATGATAATAGACGTTGTGTCATAAGTGTAATGTCTGCATCCTTCATCCAAATGCCATCCACTTTTTTCCTATCATAACGCTCTAAATTAAGATACATTCCTGCTAAAGTCGTAACTGTACCGGAGGTTCCCAAAAGATGAAACTTTGAACCTTGTGCTAACTCTCCTAATTTATGACGATCTGAAAAATTATTTAATAACCCTCGCACATAACTTTTCATTTTTTCAAAATCGTCTAAGCTAATATCATTCCCTCCAAAACGTTCAGCAAGCGTAACAACACCAACAGGAAGAGAAGTCCAAGCGATAATTTGTCGAGCTAAACGAAAAGAACGCTTTTGAGAAACATCAAGTAGCACAATTTCTGATGATCCTCCTCCAATATCAAAAAGCACAATTGCGTCAGTATTTGGTTCAACAAGTGTACTACACCCTGTAACAGCAAAACGCGCTTCTGTTTGCCGATCAACAATTTCCAATTCAAGACCTGTCTCCTCCAAAACACGCTGAATAAAATGTCTACCATTTTCTGCAGAACGACAAGCTTCCGTTGCAATCAAGCGATAACGCTTAATATGCCTTTGTTTTAGCTTTAAATGACAAATCTTTAATGCTTCAATCGCACGATCCATAGCTTGTGTATTAAGAAAACCGTTATTTATTAAACCTTCTCCCAATCGTACAATACGAGAAAAAGCATCAACAACACGAAAATATCCAGGTTTACTGGGAGATGCGATAAGAAGACGACAATTATTTGTTCCGAGATCAAGTGCCGCATAAAGAGGTGGAGATTTTACTGGATGGAACCGTCGAAGAAAAGGTGCTTTGAGTTTTTTTGTTTTTTGAGCACCTATCATTATCTGATTATGAAACTCAAAAGCTGCCTCAGATTGAACAAAAACCTGTTTCTGTTCATAATGTTTTTTTCTCTGTTGTCTCTTTATATCAACAAGGACAGAGTATGCCTCTGTTCGTGACAATGCAGAAAGATTATTTGTATTACTACCGCACTGATCATACAATTGATCTGCTTTGGTATCGTATATTTCTCCTTGCTTTAACTCTTTTGAACCATAATTTAACGGGGTCATGTCCCTTATCCCTTGAGCGTCCCCCAATAAATAAACGCGAAAACTCTTCTGCTCATTCCTAAATAAAGCAATAATGCAGCATCAAATGATATATACAAGAAATCATTCTTTCTTTTTCTATCATTAAAATTTTCTACACTAACATCATTCAGTTTTTTGTATAATCTTTCGGTTGTTTCCGTGAAATCATGCATCTCTTTATGAACTTAAAACTATAAATTAATCGTTTACGTTCACATCAATTTTTATAAATTATGCTCTTTTCTTTATACCATTTACACGGAGCATACCTCTATTGTAACAAACCTACACTATCATACTATTTGCTGACTTTTAAGGTTACAACAACCTATACATTAGTACGGTTTATAAGAAAAAAAATTTTTTTTCGTTATCCACACACAAACCTCGTTGTTATATGCAATGAAATGGCTTTGATTATGCTGGAATAAAAGTTCCATAGTACTACAAAATGCAATTACAATAGCTGTTATTTCGTGAATACCAATAAAAACTATCGTTCAAAAAAACTCTAGAATTATAAATTTATCTGAAAAATATTAATGCTTAATCAGACCGCTTTAAAAATCCATTTTAAGCTTAAAAAAATAATTTAGTCTACTCATTATTGTAAGGAAGAAATCGAGTATTTCTAATCTTTTTTACTTTTAATAACTAACGAAATCACTCTTTAAGCATTATAGGAAACACTAACTTGATTTTCTATTACATATAAAGAACTTACTGTGACTTTATATTCATAAAACTCTCACTCTTTCCAATAAATCACCTCGATATCATATTATATAAAACTTCTTACTTATTTGACCTTATAATTTACACTCAAAAATATAATACAACAATTTATGGAAAAATGACTCTTGTTAAAAATACTCGATGAATTCTAAGGACGGAAAGAATTAAGTGCTGCATTTAACCCTTTAAATGGTACAGTAAAAGAAAATACCTTACCTTCTTTAGTTTTATAGGAAATACGTACCTTATTGTTCTGCTCTATTTGTTTAGTCAAAACCGGCCCTACAGGTGATTGTGCTAAACAAACCGTTTCATTACATTGCGTATAATTAATAAGAACAGGTTTTTTAACATCTTTTACAAACATTTGAATCGGAACATTTATATCAGAATTTGGCAATGTTCGAAAAAGCATCACTGCTTGACCACTTGTCGTAGAAACAAGAGACCAACTAAAAATGGTATTTCCTTCTTGATCATGAACCGTCTGTGTCACATTACATATACCTTGCTTATGTTTAAGCTTTTGTTTTTCGTCACAAATCAAAGTCCAATCATAAAACTGCATAATAATTCGACGTGTTTCGCCAGGTTCTCCCTTAGGTATCGATAAGTGCGGTGGATGCACTGTATAAATATTATTGTTCTCGTTGGCAAAGCTTTCGCTCTTGCCTATTAAGGCAAGAGCAAACAGAACCTTTACTAACATACTTCTCGTTTTTACAATAACAGCCATTTTTTCTATTATCATCTCAACCTCAGAGTAATTCCAGCACCTATTCCCCAATGACCTCCAGCACTTGTCACAGATACATTCGAGCGAATATTTCCATCTTCAGATGTATAACCAGCACCAATAGCAAGTGCAGATTGACTGCGCCATAAACCACTCCCAAATGAAACACTTAAAGATCCTGGTATATCATAGTAACGTAAGTTGGACACCGCTAGACCAATAGCAGCAGCTTGTCTTGCTTCTTTCCGAACATCCTGAATAGCATAATTCAACGTCTCAAACTTTATATCCGTATAGGATTTCGACTCGTTAACAGCATCATTGACAAGACCACTAACTTTCTCATCCGTATACTTATTGGCATCTTCAAGAACTATCTTCATCTGCTCTTCAGTATAATCATGCAACTGACCGCCATTAACAGCTTGCTGAGAACCTGTTTCAATCTTGCCTGCCGCTACATTGTCTATCATAACAGGTTCGCTGTCATTGCCTCCTACTAACGTAATGCTATTGGTCTTTTTCCCATCACTATCTTTGTCATAGGAAACAACGCCATCCGTTACGGCTACTTCAATATCTTTCACATGTTGATCTATCGTATCTACTTTGTCTTCAACCTCTTTTACCCTCTCATTCGTACTCCAAAGCTGACCACCATTAACAACTTCTTGCGAGCCTTCTTCTATCTTACCATCCAATACATTCGTAATCTTACTCGACTTACCATCATGCTTCGCATCATACGCGCCTTCTTCTTCATTCCAATTCAAACCATTGCTCGCCACATTCTTCTCAACATCATGAATACGCTCGTTGATACTCGTCATACCATCACTGACACCATCAAAAGCTCCTGCTACATCATGATAGATCTTCTTTTCTGACGAACTACCATCAGAATTGAATTGTGAAACCTTGAATTCCGGAGCCCTCCATTCGCCACCTTCATAGCTAGCTCCCCCTCCTAAATACATCGCTAGCGTCTGATGCAAGGAATAAAGCTGTGAACCATTCACGGCTTCCGTCGAGCCTTCAGAAAGTGTTCCAGCTTTCACGCCAGAGAGACTACGTGTATCACCATTCATGTTTGCAATTGTGATTGCACTACCCTCTTTTTCACCACCTATCTTGATTACCTTCGTAGCATCATCCTGCTTAACAAGACTATCTACTACAACTTTATTAATCTCATTCTGAAGCTCTTTATGAATATTCATGAATGAATCACCAACACCAGCAAAGGCAGACGCAACATCATCATAGCTCTGCTCTTCAACGGCACTGCCATCTTCTTTGACGATCTTAACTTTGAAGCTTGGAGCACTCCATTGACCTTCCTTATATTCAGCGCCACCACCTAAATAAGTTGCAACAGTCTTATTCGTCTCAAAAAGCTGAGAACCATTGACCGCTTCACTTGAGCTTGCAGAAACCTCTCCATTGGAAAGAAACTTAATTTTACTGTTGCCTTTCTCATCACCCTCTCCATGTGTTGCTACAAACGCCTTTTCAGAATCACTCCACAACAACGCATTCTGCTTAATATTTTCAGTAACCTCCGTGTTGTTTTGAGTAAACTCTTTTTGAAGATTCTCAAAAGATGTTCCTACACCAGCAAATGCTTTCGATACAGTATCATACTTCTTCTCTTCAACTTTAGTACCATCCTCATTAACGATCTTAACTTTGAAACTTGGAGCCGTCCAAGCGCCACCTGCATAACTAGCATCACCACCTAAAGACTGCGCAACACTGTTACCTAGAGCATATAGCTGATTTCCTGCTACAGCATCGCTTGAGCTAGCAGTAATATCACCATTTGCAAGTGATGTGATTTTGCTGTGTGTCTTCTCACCATCTTTTTCTCCATGCAAAGCGACAAAAGCACCTTCAGCCTTGCTCCATGATAAAGAATCTTGTGCAACTCCTTCTGAAACTTCCTTAATACGAGCGTTGATAGTGCTCATGCTGTCATTAATGTCATTAAAAGCACCTGCAACATTATTACTGCTCTTCTTATCACCTTTCGTACCATCATTGCTGAAAGTCTGAATTTGGAAATCCGGATCTTGCCATTCGCCTTTCTCATTATAACCAGCACCACCACCAAAATAGCCAGCAAACTGTTTTTGCAGATCATAAATCTGTCCACCCGTAATCGCATCACTCGAGCCTGATACTATAGAGCCAGCTGCAAGTGATGTAAGCTTGCTGTTCTCTTTATTGTCCCCATGCATCGCTACAAACGCCTCTGCGTCCTTATCCCACAACAGCGCATCGCCTTGAACTTCCTGAGTAATATTCGTGATGTTTTCAGTAAGTTCATTAAACTTATTCGTTAGGTTGTTATTCACATTCTTGAAATTCGTATCAATACCTTCAATGGCTAAACCAACATCACCATAGGATTTTTCTACTACCTCGCCTTTTGCATCAACACTGGATAATTTATAGGTTGGACCCGTGAAAGTACCATCTTTAAAGCTTGTACCTCCACCTAAGTATTTCGCAATATCCTGAGAAACCTTAGAAATCTGACCGCCATTAACCGCATCATGCGAATTCTCACTAATCTGACCTTCGGCAACATTATGCAAACCAACAGGTGCAGAACCCTTACCTTTACCCAAAGTCACACTCGCATAATTAGTGCTGCTATTATCATCACCTGTTTTATCGTAATGAACAACAGCCGATTCATCAGACTGAAGATTGTTAGAAAGCTCCTTCAGACTTTTATCAAGCTGGTCTTTATTAACAGCTTCATTACCTCTCACGGCTTCTTTCACACCGGAAAGAATTCTATCCCCTTTGTCTTTATTTGCGATATTGATTTCATTGCCTTCTACTTCTGTACCAATATTGATAACTTTTGTCTTTTTATCCTGCTTGGCAAGACTATCACTGACTACATTGGTCACATCATTGTGAACATTCGTAATAGAACTTGCAACACCTGCAAGTGCTTCCGCTACACTATTGTAAACCTTTTCCTCACCAGTGCTACCATCATCATTGACAGTTTTAAGTTTGAAGGTGGGTGCAACCCATTTTCCATTTTCATAGCCAGCACCTCCACCAAAATAGGTCGCAAATGTTTGATTCATTGAATAAAGTTGGTTGCCAGTGATCGCTTCTGTTGAACCTTTAGAAATTTCTCCATCTAAAAGAAACTTCAATTTGCTATTGTTTCCTTCCGTTCCATGCTTAGCTACAAATGCATTGGCTTCATTATTCCAATTCAAAGAA